>QHXA01000853.1:2623-4568 GCA_003222755.1 Acidobacteriota bacterium | reverse complement strand
GTCGGTTGATCCCAAACAACTCAGCTTCGAGACCGTTATCGACCGAGGAGAAATGATCGTTTCTGCCGACGCCACCAGTACGAATGGTTACAAACGTTACAAGATTACCGAAAGCGGCATCTCTCCTCGAGCGATTCCGGGCGTTCCAGGGCACACGCACACAGCGGCAACAGACGAGCACGATGAAGACGGTGTGCTTATCAGCGACGAATTCACAAACCCGGTCAAACGGCGAGCGATGATGGAAAAGCGGCAACGGAAAGTTGCCGGCATTGAAGGGGCGGTACCAGTGCCAGTGCTGATAGGCGAACCTGGGACCGCCGTGACTCTTATAGGATGGGGCTCGACACAAGGCGTGATCCGGGAAGCTGTCCAGATCCTCGAGGAAGAAGGCATCTCCGCAAATCAACTCCAGATCCGATGGCTCGTTCCGCTCCACGGAGAAGCGATCCTGAACATACTCAAGTCTTCGAAGCACACGATCATCGTGGAGAACAACTACAGTGGGCAATTCGCCCGCTACTTACGAAGCGAGACCAGCTACGTCCCCGATGGCTACATCCGCAAGTACGATGGCGAGCCTTTCATGCCGCACCATATTGTGGAGGCTGTCAGAGAACAACTGGCCAGCAAGATACAGAAACCACGGCTATCCGTGCCGATGCACGAAATCATGGTGTAGGCGCGGGCCACGAGAAATGATCCGGACGGTGGGCCCGACGGTAATAAAGAGGAGCAAATATGTCGACCGCGGTTGAATCGAAACAACTGACAGTGACGGACTTTAAGGGAAAGGTCGATCCGGATTGGTGCCCCGGCTGCGGGGACTTCGGCGTCTTGTCTTCGCTGCAGAAAGTGCTCGTCGAAATGAACATCCAGCCGCATCACGTGGTCACCATCAGCGGCATTGGTTGTTCCTCGAACCTGCCCGGGTTCATCAACACATATGGCATGCACACGTTACACGGTCGCGCGCTGGCGGTGGCGACCGGCGTAAAGATGGCGAACCACAAGCTGCACGTGGTGGTCACAGGAGGCGACGGAGACGGGTTCGGCATTGGCGGAAACCATTTCATTCACACGATGCGCCGAAATGTTGACCTGCTGTATGTCGCAATGGATAACCAAATTTACGGGCTGACTACCGGTCAGACTTCTCCGACGAGCCGCAAAGGAATGAAGACGAAGTCGATGCCTTACGGCAATCTCGAAGAGCCGCTCAATCCCATCGCGCTCGCCCTCGCCGCCGGCGCCACTTTTATCGCGCGTGGCTTCAGTGCTGAACCCAAACACCTTGGAAATCTGATCAAGCAGGGCCTGGAGCACAAGGGATTCGCTTTTATCGATGTGTTCAGTCCTTGCGTTACCTACAACCACGACAACACCTATGCATGGTTCCGAGATCGAGTCAGAAAACTCGAAGATGACCCATCCTACGATTCGTCCGATTGGCACGCAGCAATGAAACGCGCCCTCCTCTGGGGTGACGAGATCCCGATCGGAAAATTCTTTCAGAGAATGGATTTGCCTTCACTCGATGAAGCCGAACCTGTCCTCAACGACGGACCTCTGGCTCACCGCGACCTCCGGATTCCACCCCAGGTTGTGCGCAACTTTATTGCCGAGTTGATATAAAGAGATCGGCCGCCGAATTACGCAATTCAGACCTCCCTGAGTTCCAGGAATTCAGACTGAAACCCGCGGCGAGCAAAACTCCCCTCCTTGGTAAAGGAGGGGTGGCCGCGCCATCAACAAAAATATCCCGAAGGCACCTTATTCGGCGCGGACGGGTGGTTCGTTCAAGCCACAAACATAATTTTCTTGACCAGCACCACTCCTCCTCGGCTGGCACCAACATACTTGATTAAACCTGGTCCGGCCCCCCGAGAGGAAATTGAAAGTGGACGAGTCCTGCATCTCAAAATCGAAATCCGAAATCTCAAAT
>QHXA01000853.1:1548-2594 GCA_003222755.1 Acidobacteriota bacterium | reverse complement strand
TGAGATTTCGATTTTGAGATGCAGGACTCGTCCACTTTCAATTTCTCGGCTGCCTGGGGATTTGAGTTTAGTTAAGTATATTGGTGCTTCCTCGGCTGAGAAGGGGACTTCGCTCGCTCATTCTGATTTCCTCGTTTGCTACAAATAGTCTGGCTAGGTCAGGATCTCTGAATCTCAAGCACCTCTCGAACGAGTTCGACCTCTACATCTGCTTGTATCTTGAGTTGCTCTGACTAGGCGAGATACGGCAGCGACTCGCGTCACCTCAGTCGATTTGTCACTGAGGGCATCGAGAGCGTTCGTTCCGTCTTCAAAGTTACAGTCGCCAGTAGAAACGCTGCAAGGCCGATCCAATTCAACAAGAGAAAGGCCTTCCCGGACATTGCAATGGGTGAAATGGGACTGAAAGCCAGGATAACTAGCAGGAATCCGGTCGCAAGCAGGTACTGGCTCGCACGAACTGCGTGGCAGAAAACCAAGAGACTCGAGGCACAAACCACAATCTGAACCAGTATTCTCCCGCTCGTAACGGGAAGCCCTAGCACGGCCAGAAGCACCATCACGATCGAAACCCACATCATGATTTTGGTAAGCATTGAGACCTCATTCTTGTAGCTGGATTCCTATTTGCTGAATACAGGGCGGCTTTGCCGCCCCATGTCTAATCATTCTGGCTCACGCTGCTGTGCGAGCGGCGATCTTGTGGAATGTTGAGTTGGAAACCTCATAGCTTTCAACTTTGGGAGTCCCCTCAACGATTTTCGCTAGAGTCTTTAACACTTCCGGATAGACCTCGCGCGCATATGCGTCCGCATTCTCTACCTGATCCCAAAAGCTGATTGCAACGGCTTCGGTTCCCCCAGTGACGAGAAGCGTAATTTCGTCCTGAAAGCCCTTTTGCTTTCGGAGCAGGGGAATGACCTGGTTCTCAAGTGTTCGCGTAAATTCCGCGGCACTATTAGCCTTCACATTGATAGTTACTGTTCGAGCAAACATGGCAACTCCTGAGTTGTCTAAGACGGCGATTACAGATGACCTGACTTAGT
>QHXA01000853.1:969-1522 GCA_003222755.1 Acidobacteriota bacterium | reverse complement strand
GGAGAATTCCACGTCTCATTAACCACAATGAGTTAATTAATGGTGTAATGTCAACGTAAATGTGATACATAATTAACTCATCTCAGTTAAGTACAACACGCAATGCCGCGCACGCTGCGAAGTGCGTTCTCGATACGCGAGCAAGCGAGGTGCGCTAATGAATCAGGAGGCAGATATGGAGTGTAGAAAAGTCGAACGTCCAGTGACAGACATCATCAAACTATGGTGTGAGCACTGTCGCATTCGGATTGAATCGCATGAAGAACGGACCGAGGTTAGCGGCAAGACCTATCATCCAGATTGTTACTCAAATTCATTACTGTCATTCCATGACCGAAATTAGGTGTTGAGTAAATCCGGTGCGACTCAGAACTCAAAACGCCAAGGGCTGGTGCCCAGACGAATCCTTCAACCGGCCTAAGGACGAAAGTTCGGTTTAGTGAGCAGCCGGGCTTTCTGCTGGGCCGCACGCCTGTCCTCTTCCTGCTTCACCTGCCGCGCAAGGTCTTTCTGGGGAGCTTCCAATTTGTCTAACCGATCCGCCTCTCGACTT
>QHXA01000853.1:0-924 GCA_003222755.1 Acidobacteriota bacterium | reverse complement strand
CGGAAAAGATTGTAGGAGTACTGTGCGTCCTCCCAGCAGGCGAGGACGTTCTCGTTGTCATCGTATACCGAAGATGTGGAAACCGTAATGGTCCTTTGGGGCCTAGTGGCCGGTCCGTAGATTCCGGAGATCGCTTCGATCATGTCCTCCGTGGTAAGGCCCTCGGTTCGGGCAGGATCGTACGTGATGACCATCTTGGAAAGTTCTCCATTATAGAAATCGAAACGAATACTCCTGACCGATTTGTCTTTCGCCGGAAGGTCGGAATAACTCAGTTGATCCCATTGGAGCGTTTGAATCACTGCTGGCCGCTGGTGAATTGTCTTCGCCGTCGAAGTGTTCATTTGTGTTTGTTTGGCCACAGACTCCACGCTCATTCCGAACTGGAAATCGCGATACCAAGAAAACAATGCAGCACATAACAGCGAGGTTGCGAGTGTGCGCGAGCTAATCATTGGTTCTCCTTGACGTTGGAAGCGGCTCCGGTCCGGAGCATATCCACGTTGGGCTTATGGTTTGGATCGATCGATTTCGGGGCGTGTTGCTGCATTGTTTTCCGAAAATCCCGGATACGGGCTCTTTGGTGCAGCCTGGCGTTCCGTGTTCGATCCGCGCGTGCCCGATCTCCGTTTCGTTGCGACATTGTTCCTGCTCCCTTGCGACAATACTTAACCAGAATAGGTGAATTTAATAGGACCGTCAATCCAATTAATGGAGTAGAATGGACCAGTATTAGTTAACCCCAAAAACATATGTCAGAGATCGACAAAAACCCACAGCTAGACGAACACCTTTGGCAAGCCTGGATACAAAAGAACGAGGCGCGGGACAGGGTCAGGTTTGCGAGGGGCGTACGGATAGTGGTCATCGCGGCCGTTATCGCATTGAGCGCTCTTTTGTGGAGACTTATCTAAAGCACCCTCG
>QHXA01000039.1 GCA_003222755.1 Acidobacteriota bacterium | reverse complement strand
CACCCATACGATTAATGTCCGCGACCGGTATTGCCTGCCAAGAACTTCTGTCCAACGGCTGCGCTGCACAGGCGGCAAATGAACTGATAACGTTTCGACATTCGAGACCCGGCGTGCGGTGCTAGCTTCGATTTGCTTGATGATCAGTTCCGCTTCGGAAAAGCGTCCCTTCGAAATCAACCATCGGGGTGATTCCGGAAGGCTCGCCAGCAGGAAAGTCACGAACAACCCTGGCAGGCCGCCAATCCAAAATATGGCTGTCCATCCAAAGGTTGGCACCACCCAGGAGCCAATCTGGCCCGTAGCCATTAAGCCGATGGGAAAGATCAATTCATAGAGCAGGAAGAATCGTCCGCGTCCTTGAGCCTTCGATAATTCACTGATGTAGGCCGCGGCGACCGGCATTTCGCCGCCGACGCCGATGCCTTGCACCAGCCGGCAAGCGAGCAGCGCCGGGAAATTTCCCGCAATAGCGCATCCCAGACTCATGACGGACATCAGACCAGTAGCCGCCGCTGCGCTCCGAATCCGGCCGTACTTTTCGGCAAGCGAGCTAAACAGCAACGCGCCCATGAATTGCCCGACATAGCTCGAGCCAATCAGCATTCCGCTTTGCGTTGGTGTGATGTGCCAAAGGCCGATGAGCACGGGCAGAGCGAATGCGAGAGACAGCGCGCTAAACGCGTCAAAAAAAGTCGCACTACCCACGATCACGCGGGCCTTCGTGTGCCATTGGGAAAAGGGAACGTTCTCGATGCGCGCGATCAGGCTGGCCGCATCGGCTTCAACGTGTTGGATCATGCGTTCCAGGCTTTCACGTATTCAGTCGGCTTGCTGTTTACTGGTTCGAGATCATGCCACATCTTGTGTTGTGGATGTACAGCGCGCTCCGCAATATCTTTTTCTGTCATTTCAATTGCAAATGAGGTAAATCACCACCTCTGACTCTCAATTGCATGCGTAGGCATCGATAAAGGGTTTCACTACCGTAGGGCTGCAGCACTGTCGCTGCTCATAGAGCGTTGCTACAGCAGAACCCAAAAAGGAGAATACTGTGCGAATTAGAAACTGGTCCGTGGCCGCGATCTTCCTGTTTGCAGGTTGTACGTCGACTCCTCCCGAGAAGGCTGTCATCAATGATGCCGCGACCGCTCTCGGCGGAGCGGACAAGATCCAGGCTGTTAACACACTGACGATTTCAGGAAGCGGAGAGAATCTCAATCTCGGGCAGAACTCGAGCCCCGACGCTCCGACCCCAATCCTCAAAGTTTCGGAATACCAGCGTTCCATCGACTTCGCCGGCAAACGGTCGCGGTTGGAACAGGTCCGGACAGCAACAGTGGGCAACACAGCGCCCGCAAAGCAGATCCTTTGTCTCGATGGCGATGCGGCCTTTAACGTGAACGCTGCCGGAATGGCCACGCGAGCATCAGATCAAGTCGCAAAGGACCGCCGCGCGGAAATATATCATCACCCCATCGGCGCGATACGCGCTGCGTTGGCCCAAGGCGCCATCGTTGCCAATCCACGCAAGGAGGGGAATGCCGATGTAGTCGACATCACGACCGCCGATGGCGCAAAGCTGACGCTTTATGTGGACAGCCAGACAAAGCTGCCGTCCAAAGTCACGACGATGACGGACAACATCGGTGGCCCGCTCGGTGACATGCTCGTTGAGACTTCATTCGCCAATTACACCGATACGGCCGGTCTGAAACTTCCCACGCGGCTCACGACGAAGAATGACAAGTACACCGTCGCCGACATCCAGGTTTCAGCAAACGTCGTCAACGGTAATACCGGCGACCTTTCCGCACCGGCGGACGTTAAGTCTGCGCAGGCACCGCCCGCCGCCGCACCGGCGATGATCACGGTTGAAGAAGTCGGCAAGGGACTGTGGTACCTCACAGGACAAAGCCACCACAGCGTATTGGTCGAGTTTGCCGATCATTTGGTATTGATCGAAACCCCGCAGCATGAAGTGCGTTCGGCTGCTGTAGTTGCCAAGGCCAAGGAACTCAGACCGAATAAGCCAATCAAATACGTGATCAACACGCACCATCACTTTGACCATTCCGGCGGAATCCGCACTGCGATAGCCGAGGGCGCAACGATCATCACGCACGAAGGAAACAAGGCGTTCATTGAGGCCATGGCGTCTCGTCCGCATACCATGACACCCGATGCGCTGAGCAACAGTCCGAAATCGGCAGTTGTGGAAACGGTCAGTGATAAACGTGTCTTGAAGGATTCGACACGCACGGTTGAGATCTATCACATGGCGGGCAGTGCTCACTCGGCCACAATGCTGATGGTGTACTTCCCGGTGGAACGTTTGATCGGCGAAGCGGATGTTTATAATCCGCCTGCTCTGCCCGCAGCGAATGCCCCACCGCCTCCTGTGAATGCTCCTCCACCGGTGTTTCCGTTCGTGGCTAACTTTGTAGAAAATGTGCACAAACTCGGGCTGAAAGTTGATCGGATCATGCCGATTCATGGAAGAATCGTTCCGTTCAAAGACGCGGAAGCCGCAGCCAAAACCTCGAGTTCCGATTAGAAACGGCTTTGCACCAAGAGCTCGCGACAGCTGAAAAGCACCCCTCCTGAATTAGGAGATTGGAGGGGTGTCGAGCCATGCCCAATTCTTTTGTGATTTTTGTGCCTTTTTGTGGCCATTCCAAGTTCCGGTTTCGACTTTGACGGGGCCGTGGCTTCAATGGGCCATTGACTATCCTGGCAATTAGCGTATGGTTAAATGCAGCGGTTATCGAAAATCGCCAATTAGTTTAAATGTTCGGAAGTTCCTCGTCTAATCGGTCGCCGATTGTTCTTGATCTTCGCCGCAAAGCCCCGGAAGCTCCCTTACAAGAATAGGTAAATAAATGTCGAAAAAGATTTTTGTTGGAAATCTGTCGTTTCAAACGACGGAAAATGATCTCAATGCTGCATTTGCGCAGCACGGCCCTGTAGAAGCGGTCGCTATCATCACGGACCGTGAAACAGGCCGATCAAAAGGGTTTGGATTCGTGACAATGACGGACGGCGCGGACAAGGCGATTGCTCAGTTAAGCGGTTCCGAACTGAACGGGCGAATGCTGACCGTCAATGAAGCCAAGCCCATGGTCAAGCGAGACTTTGGCGGCGGCCGCGGCGGTAACGGTCGGAGTCGATATTAAGTAATTCTCTGCGGCGGGCGCGTCGTCTCGTCGGCGCGCCTGCTTTCCTAACCTTTTCTGATATGTCTCGTGGTCAGATGGTCGATGGGTACGAGGTGGATCTCGGTGCGAATTTTCGACAGTAAAGAAGGAGTCAATGGTCTATGAGTGATTTCAAAATCGGAGACCGCGTCAGAATCCTGCCTGGAGTCGCCACGCCCTTCGCCGGTATGGATGGCACCATTTGCGAAGTCAGGCCGCATGATCAAGGCATTGAAACAATGGCTCGGCATTTTGTCGTGTTCTCGCGCAGGGAGAAGCGGTCCTTCTACAGCATGGAGCTGATGCGGATTGAGAAGCCAAAGTAAAGACTCTAAGATTTACGCGGTGATGCTCCGGCCGTCGGAAAAGACCCAAAAACAAGCCAACGCGCGTCTTCATCAAATGTTTCCAATACTCGTCCTGATCGCCCCTCGACGATCTCTTCTTCGGTAAATCCTTCTTTGCCGCTTCTCCATGCACTGCACCTCACCTCGTCGTTGAAGCGAACTGTACGTGTGACTTCGAGCAAAGCTCTATAGCGTTGGTTGATGTCGAAGCCGACACGTCGCATGTTCAGCGGTCACTCGGCCCGCTAATCGGAACCCTGCTGGGCCATACTGAAACAAGGAGGTTTTTAACGATGATTCGGAAACTATCTTCCGGCCAATATCGCCTTTACTCGCGAAAGAAAGATCCCAAGACGGGAAGGCGGCGGAATCTAGGCACATTTCCGACACGCGGTGCAGCAGAAAAGCACGAACGAGCGATTCAATTCTTCAAACGCCATTGAGGAGAACAGTCTGCGCTTCCGGCGAGCTTCGATCGACAGTTGCAGGAGAATCCGTCTTACGCTACTGTCCTTGTTTGTAGTCATGGAAATCGTTTGGTTGATCTACGCCGGAGGACGCCGGTTGCTTCATGCCAACGCCTGAGGAAGCGGTCATCGGTGCGATTCAGAAACTAGGCGTGCTTTTCGAAAAGATCGAGATCGATCCGGCATTTGCGGACACTGCTGCATTCTGCGAGAAGTACGGCTACCCGGTCGATCGGTCTTGCAACACAATCATCGTTGCCTCGAAGAAGGAGCCAAGGAAATTTGTCGCCTGCGTGGTGCTCGCTCATACTCGCCTCGATGTCAACAAGCAAGTGACGAAACTAATGGGCGTATCGAAAGCTTCCTTCGCCTCTGCTGAAGAAATGATGGCGCTCACCGGGATGCAGGTCGGCGGTGTGACTCCTTTCTCCCTTCCGCCGGGAATGCCGCTCTACGTCGACAAACGCATTCCCAACCTCGACTGGATTGTCCTCGGTGGCGGAGGCCGCAGCCTGAAAATCAAAATATCGCCTGCGGTGTTTGAAAGGCTCGGTGCCGAGATTGTTGCGGACTTGGCGGTGTGAGCGAGCGCAAGGTCCCGCACCTTCCTTCGTAAACA
Organism: Acidobacteriota bacterium; assembly: GCA_003222755.1. Taxonomy (GTDB): domain Bacteria; phylum Acidobacteriota; class Terriglobia; order 20CM-2-55-15; family 20CM-2-55-15; genus 20CM-2-55-15. Next base: position 3,054 of record QHXA01000039.1, on the reverse strand, counting down.
ACCAATGACTGGCCATTCTGCCAATCTGAACGGTTCGCATTGTTCGATGACTGGCACACCTACTATGATTCAAAGGTATGACAGAGCGACGCCTACTGGGAACGCCACCCTACGTGATTATTGCCTTAGTGGGTGTTGTGCTCAGCGCCACCGGCTTCGGTCTGCTACATTGGCATAAAGATTGGACGGAGCAGGGTTGCCAACTATGCCACGTCCGGCATCTGCCGAGTCTCCACACCGCGATCCCTGTTGCGTACAGTACACCTGACACATCCCAATGCAATTGGAATTGTGAACAATGCGCCGAACAATTACAGCCCTATCTTCGCAATACGTCTAGCCGCTCGCCGCCAGCTTAATTCCTTCAGTCTGTAGTTCCATAGTTTGTTGCGTTCGGTTGTTACGAAGGAGATGGACGTTTATGAACTCACGCGGCATCACGTGCACCATCATCGTTCTTTCAGTTTTGTGCTGTAACGGTTTTGCACAAACGCCAACGGCTGCCGATCTCAATGCATTACGGGCGCAACTTGATGCGATAAAAGCCGACTACGATAAGCGTATTCAGGCGCTCGAAATGCAGGTGCAAGCGCTTCAGACTCAAGTGCAGACTGCCCCCAAACCGGAAACGGCAGCGGTTGTGCCGCCAGGGCAGCCGCCGGCGGCGGAAGTTCCCGCAGGCGCGCAGGGTGCGGGTGGGCCAACTGGGGCACTGCCTGTTTATGGCGGTGTAGCGAGCTCGAAGGTGTTCAATCCCGATATCGCCGTAATTGGTGACTTTCTCGGCGCGGCAGGGTCCAACAAGGTGAATCCCGATCCGGCATTGGAATTGCATGAATCGGAGGCCGCGTTTCAGGCTATTGTCGATCCATACGCTCGCGCAGATTTCTTTATCTCATTTGGTGAACAAGGGGTGAATCTCGAGGAAGGCTATCTCACATTTCCCGCAATCCCCGGCGGGCTGCTTGTCAAAGTCGGAAAGATGCGAGCCGCGTTCGGAAAAATTAACACGCTTCACAATCACGTGCTGCCGTGGACCGATCGCCCGCTTGTGACAACGCAGCTCGTGGGTGGTGAGGATGGCATTAACGATGCGGGTTTGTCAGTCGCCAGGCTGATCCCGAATCCCTGGATCTTTCTCGAAGCCACGGGACAAGTCTTCCGAGGGGATTCGAATGATCTGTTCAAATCGAGCAAGCGCGGCGACGTCACCTACGTTGGACATTTGCGCGGCTATCAGGACATCACGGAGAACACGAACATCGATCTTGGCGTTTCTTTTTCGCGTGGGCACAACGCAGCCGGCGTTGTTAACGATTTCGATTTAGGTCGATTCAGGACGACGTTGTACGGAGCAGACGCCACGATTCGTTGGCGACCACTGAAGCGGTCAATTTATCACTCCTTCGTTGGGCGCTCGGAATTCGTGTGGAGCCGGCGCGGCCAGCCGGACGGAGTACAAAGCGCGCTCGGCTATTACTTCTCGGGCGATTATCAATTCGCACGGCGATGGTTCGCCGGTGTTCGGTATGACCGCTCAAAACGTGCTGACGATCCTTCGCTCGTCGACAAAGGCCAGTCAGCGATTTTGACGTACTGGCCCAGCGAGTTCAGCCAGGTGCGCGGCCAATACCGCCGGACGCAATACGCAGTTGGGCCCACTGCCAATGAGTTCTTAATGCAATTTCAGTTTTCAATTGGGGCGCATGGCGCGCACCCGTTCTGAGTGAAAGGTTTTTATGAAAATAAAAAATTGTCTGGCCGTACTTGTCACGTTATTTATGGCGAGCTTGCCCGCACAGGGCCAGAGTAAGTTGAACGTCATCACGACGACCGAGGATCTTGCAGCCATAGCACGCGAAGTCGGCGGTGACCACACCACTGTGGAATCGATCGCAAGAGGTTATCAGGATCCGCACTTCGTTGAAGCGAAGCCGAGCTTCATCCTAAAGCTGCAAAAGGCCGACATGCTCATTTTAGTCGGCCGCGATCTCGAGATTGGTTGGCTGCCGCCTCTCATTCAGCAGAGCCGTAACTCGAAGGTCCAGGTGGGTGCCGACGGCTATCTGGATGCTTCACTCCAGGTGCGGATTCTTGAAATTCCTCAAGGTCAGATCACGCGGGCAGAGGGCGATGTCCACCCCCTTGGAAATCCGCATTACTGGTTGGACCCAGAGAACGGAAAGATCATCGCGCGGGAGATCTTCGATAAATTCGCGCACTTTCGCCCAAATGACCGCGCTTATTTCGAGCAGCGCTTGAATGACTTCGTTAATCGAATAAACGATGCCGCGAAGCGGTGGGTCGCCTTGATGGCGCCGTACAAGGGAACAAAGGTGGTGACCTATCATCGCTCGTTCCCAAACTTTGCGGAACGATTCGGCCTCAATATCGTCGGCTATGTGGAACCAAAACCGGGGATTCCGCCAACACCGCAGCACACGCTTGATCTGATCAACGAAATGAAGAAAACGAATGTGAAGCTCGTCCTCGTCGAACCGTACTTCGATTTGAAGACTCCGAATGCAATCGGGCGCGAGACAGGCGCCGAGGTGTTGGTCATGCCACCATCGGTCGGAGGAGTGAAGGAAGTTACAGACTACTTCAAGCTTTTTGATTACGATTTGAACCTGTTGATCAACGCGATTAAAAAGATTAGTGCGAAATAAGGGCCAGACATGGACACGTCCGTTCTTGCATTTTTGGCGGCCCCTTTTGTCGCCAGCTTGATACTGACCGGTATTCACGCGTACCTGGGCGTCCACGTCGTCGAGCGTGGCGTGATCTTTGTGGATCTGTCGCTGGCGCAGATCGCGGCGCTGGGCGCGACGATCGCTCTTTTGCTCCCGATGACCGGCGGCGATCCGCACGCACCGTTTACTTATTGGGTGAGTCTGGTCTTCACCTTCCTTGGCGCGTTCGTTTTTTCGACGATCCGCAGCCGGCGCGCGCGCATCCCCCAGGAAGCGATCATCGGGATTTGCTATGCGGTTTCTTCGGCAGCCGCGATACTGGCAATGAGCAAAGCGACCTCCGAAAGCGAGCACCTTAAGG
>QHXA01000851.1:1321-1708 GCA_003222755.1 Acidobacteriota bacterium | reverse complement strand
TCGTGATGTTTCGGATGTTCCCATTATTATCTTGACGGTCCGCCGCGAAGAGTCGGAAAAGGTCGAACTGCTGGACGCGGGCGCGGATGACTACGTCACGAAGCCCTTCGGCAAACAGGAGGTCCTGGCGCGCATTCGCGCGGCCCTGCGACGATCACCCGGATCGACCATGAGCGGCCCCCAAACATTGGTCTCCGACGATTTGGAAGTCGATTTCGAAACGCGCAAGGTTCGAGCCGGCAAGAAGAACGTACGCCTCACACCGAAGGAATTCGATCTTCTCCGATATCTCGTCTCCGAGCGCGGGAAACCGGTTCCTCATCGAGAGTTGCTCCAGTCGGTATGGGGCCCGGACTATGGCGATCAAACCGACTACTTGCGTGTCTT
>QHXA01000851.1:0-1224 GCA_003222755.1 Acidobacteriota bacterium | reverse complement strand
AGTTTCTTCATGCGAGCCGAAATGCCTCAATAGGCGCTACTCCCCTCCTTGCGGTGATGCAAGGAGGGGAATCGCGCTAGATTCCAATTTTTCACAGCTCCTATAGACCGCGCCTACAAAGGAATCTCCCGATTTCTTGTGCTTCTTGTGCCTTTTGTGGCTATTCCCATCCCAGCGCGTAAACCATAATGTTGACATTGGGAGTCCGAACATGGATCCAGAGTTCCGGCGGGATCCGGAGCGCTTGCTCGCGCAAATCGAACGTGAAGAAAGGCGGGAGAAGCGCGGCCGCCTTAAAATCTTTTTGGGTTACGCGTCAGGCGTTGGCAAATCGGCCAAGATGCTCGCGGAAGGTTTGCGCCGGAGAGAGCGCGGCGAGGATGTCCTCATCGGAGCGATTCAGCCTAAATCTTCACCTGAGATCGAACGGCTTGTTTCACAGCACGAAATCATTCCCACTCTGAAAATCGAAGAAAAAGATGTGATCGACATCGCGCGAATCTTAAAGCGGCATCCGCAAGTGGTTTTGGTCGATGGATTGGCCTATACCAATCCGCGTGGCAGCCGCCACCGCGAGCGATGGCAGGAAATCGAGGCACTGCTCGATGCCGGAATCTCGGTCATCACATCGATAAACCTGCACTACATCCAAGACTTTCAGGACGAAGTTACTGCTATCACAGGAAAGCGCCGCGCCGAAACCGTGCCGCTGGACTTTCTTAAACGAGCAGACGATATCGAGGTCGTCGATGCGCCCGCAGAGGCAAGGCTCTCCCCACTTCGCGAAATGGCGCTGCTAGTCGCTGCGGAAGTCGTGGAAACGGAACTGCGTGACTATCTGCGCACTCACCAGATCGAGGAGATCTGGGGCACTCAAGAACGAATTCTGGTGGGGATCACACCAAGGTCGGACGCCCGGCCAATTTTGGAGAGCGGCCGGCGCAACGCAGATCGCTTTCATGGCGAACTATTCGTCGCGTATGTGCGGCAGCCCGAGTTGTCTTCACAGGATGAAGCATCTCTCGAAAAGAATCTGGCTATTGCACGCGAGTTGGCAGCCACCATCGAGGTTCTGGAGGGCTACCGCGATCCTGTGCGCGCGCTGATCACGTTTGCTCGAAAAACAGGCATTACGCAAATCTTCATCGGCCACAGTCTTCGCCGGGGTTGGTGGCATCGACTGCGCGGGAACCCCGTGGAGCGCTTGATCGATCTCGCGAAAGG
>QHXA01000850.1 GCA_003222755.1 Acidobacteriota bacterium | reverse complement strand
ACATCCCCCAAGAGCACGCCAGCCGTGTCCGCAGGACCGCCTGCCTCGACGTGCATCACAAGCAAGCCACTGCCTGCAGTGACTGCACTTTTTTGCTGCAGCGAGTCTGGTATCTGCACGGGCTGCATAACAAGGCCAATATACGGCGTTCCAATGTGTCCTCTCTGGCCAAGCTCGTCCGCAATTCGAGTCAGAGTGGAAGCGGGTATTGCGATAGGTTTGCCGCGAGCCAGGCCGCCTGTGGTCATACCCAGGATTTTGCCGTCAGCGCCGATCAGCGCCCCGCCCGAGAAGCCCGGATAGAGCGTGAGGTCAGGCCGAATAAATTGGTCGATGCGCGTACGTCCGAATTGCCATTCACCCATGAGGCCACTCAGGATTCCGGAGCTCGCGACAATGTTGCCTCGGCGCGTCCGAGCAATCGCAACAACGAATTCGCCGATGGCGAGTGAAGTCGTAGGACCGAAATCGGCGCAGTCCTGAGCAATTTCCTGGTCAACCCGCAGCAGAGCGATATCCGCCCCGCTCGCTCGTCCCGCGAGCTGCGCTCGAACGGAATGTCCAGGTCGCGAAATGATGGTGATCTCACCGCCTTGCCTAATGGTGTGCGAGGCGGTCAAAACAAGATTGGGTCGCCACAAAAGGCCGCTGGACGTATGCCCGGAACGGCCGTCGACCGCAACCACGGCTTGGCCCGCACGCGCGACACTTTCCGAAATTTCTTTCGACATGTTTTGCCATGTACTTTGCATGTGTCTTCTCCTGCGGCACAGCATGAAACAGAACGCAGGAAGAGCACATCAGCCAAACGGGTAGGGATGCTCCATTAGCGGCTGTGGGAGGCTGCGGCCATAGCAGGCTTTGCTCGGTTCAGGCTAACCAGACCATGGGGCTATGACCGCCGACGCACCGTGAAGTGGTGCATCAACATCGCCCGTTTTGCGTGAACCGAATGAATAATGACGACGTCGCGCTCTCGTGTCCTGGACACGGATTTTCGCGCATTCGCAGGGCCCGATCTGGACATCGTGGTTCCTTAGCGCCGGATTTCATAGTCGCTAACGTAATTTCGGAATCGATCAGCATCTGCCGCACTGCACAGAACCACCTTTTCTAGATGGCGGTTTCTACGGACAAGTGGATTTTGGAATCTGCATCGTCTGATACATCGATCCTTTTGCTTGATCACCGCTTGGCAGCCGGAGCGATGCGTCGCAGCTCATCGAAGAAATTGAAGATGAAGACGATTTTGTCGCGACGGTCCTCGGCCGGAGTTTCCGCAGCCGATACCGCGAATCGTTCACCATCTGGATGAAGATCGAAAAA
>QHXA01000038.1:20469-20871 GCA_003222755.1 Acidobacteriota bacterium | reverse complement strand
GCCACGAGGAAGATCTCTACATCCGGCCGCTCGCTTTCTATTCGGATGAAATCATCGGCGTGCGCGTTCACGATTTGAACGCCGAAGCTTCGATTGTTGTAATCCCGTTTGGCGCTTACAACAAAAATGAAGACAACATGCATGTGACGGTTTCTTCATGGCGGCGCATCGACGACAACTCGATTCCGGCGCGCGGTAAAATTGCGGGTGCCTACGTGAATTCCGCGTTTATCAAGACGGATGCGGTACGCGCCGGCTTTGACGAGGCGATCGTGCTAAATGCCGATGGCCATGTGTCTGAGGGATCGTCCGCGAATTTATACATGCTCCGCAACGGAGTTTTCGCCACACCTCCAATCACGGATAACGTGCTGGAGGGCATCACTCGGCGCACCGTCATGC
>QHXA01000038.1:8013-20356 GCA_003222755.1 Acidobacteriota bacterium | reverse complement strand
CGTCGGCAGCGGCAAGATCGGAGACATCACATCACATCTGCGGCAAATGTACTTCGATGTGGTGCGCGGCCGCGTGCCGAAGTACCGAGACTGGTGCTATCCGGTCTATGACGTAAAGAAGACGGTCACTTCAAAAGAACATAGTCACGTAACTGTCGAGTAGTGGCCACAAAAAGGCACAAGATTCACAAGAACGTTGTGGATTTTGTGCCTTTTTGTGGCTGATTCCGTTATGACCGATTTTTCAATCAGGCAAGCCACTGAGCAAGACGTCTCGCTGATCCTGTCATTCATCCGCCAATTGGCGGAATACGAGCGCCTTTCCCACGCCGCTGTCATGACGGAACAAATGCTACGCGAAAACCTCTTCGGCGTGCGCCGGTATGCAGAAGTCCTGCTCGGCTATGCTGACGACACGCCGGTTGCCTTTGCCGTTTTCTTTCACAACTTCTCCACTTTCCTCGGCAGGCCTGGTCTCTACCTCGAAGACCTATTCGTAATTCCTGAAATGCGCGGCAAAGGCTTTGGCCGGGCGATGCTCGTCGAACTGGCGAAGATCGCGCGCGAACGCAAGTGCGGCCGATTCGAATGGGCAGTTCTTGATTGGAATGAACCCGCGATCCAGTTTTACAAAAGTCTTGGCGCGGTAGCGATGGACGACTGGACGATATTTCGCGTAAGCGGCGAAGCACTTGAACGACTCGCGAATACTACTGTAAAGACTTGTTAAACGTATCATCGCAGAGTTTGCTTGCGACTGCTGTGCGGGTATAATTCCGGCTTATGAAGCCAATCCTATCCAGTGCGATGCTTTTGCTCCTGGCCATATCCGCAAATGCGGCCGATCGATTTGCGCGAGATCCGGAACAGATTTCGATCGCGACGACCGGGCGTATTGTGAAGGTGGACGCAAAAAACAAGACATTCAAAATCCGTGGATCCGACCCTCAAACGCTATCGGTTCGGAATGTATCGCAAAACCTTTCACAGATGGTGCAAGGGCTGAAGCAGCGCATCGGTGTGACGCTGCCTGGCGGAATTACCATCGCGCTGCCTGGCCACGGTGGAAAGAGCCCTGCTAAGCCTGGGGCCGATGCAGGCAATAATCTCGAGGAATACACCGTCGCCATCACCAAAGACACAGTCTTTCAAGACGGCGGTGAGTACATCCGGTTCGAAGACTTCAGGGCCGGCGAGACGATTTCGATTCACGGCCTGCTGAACGGTAATACGGTCACCGCCTCAAGAATCGCGAAGTGGATGTAGCAGGGCCTCAACATTTCGAAATTGCACGTGCATCTCAAATCCGAAATCCGAAACCTCAGATTGGACCGTCGCACTCCAGACAGTCCAATTTGCGATTTCGGATTTGAGATTATTTGAGATGCAGGATTCGTCCAATTTCGAAATGTCTATGCGATGGTGATTGAAATTGGGCCAGACACAGTTTCCGATGTAGCCGCTCCGATTACGGCTTGCAGTCGCCAAGTGCCCACATCCCGCGATCCAAAACTTCCGGTGACGGTCCAGCCGCCATTGTCGTCGGCGAAATCCCCGTATGGTCCGGACACGCCAAGATCGGCTCCATCCCTCCAGAGATGTAGATAAATGCGAGATCCGGCCGACGCGCCGGCGAGACTCAAGCGCCAGCTATCGCCCGCACGGAATGCGGGAGTGCGTTCGGCGGCCGTGGTATTCGTAATGGCGAGCGTAACAGCGGATGCGGGGGTCACCCCAAGCACCACATCGAAAACGCCCGCTCCGGCATTCACAGACGAACCTGTCACCGCAGTGAACGGCACAATCACTGAGCTTCGCTGTTGAGTATTCCGTATTCCTTGAAGAACACCGTCGCTCGAGTTCATCGGCTCGCCTTCGAAGTAGACCTGCGTTGTGAGATCCTGCCGTCCGGCAACCTTGATCTTCATGTGGATGTGGCGCGTGCGCCCTGTATAAAGACCGGGCACGATGGTCCGGAAGAGATATTCCCCGGTTGAACTCGTCAGAAATCGTCCGAAGCCCTGGAAGTTTTGATCTCGGGTCGCGTACCCCATGCTCGATGGATGAATGTAGGCGCCCGTATTATCCGCATGCCATATTTCAACGTGAGCATCGCGAATAGGACTGCCGCTGCTGTCAAGAATTCTTCCGCTCAAATACGCAATTTTGCCGATAGCCGGCGTGATATTGCTGTTAATCACCAGAAGGTCGTTATCCGTATCCAAAGGCAACGTGATGGGATAGTACGGACCTTCAGTTTGTTCGGGAGTGGTTACCAATGCCTGAGCAAAAGCTCCGGGCACCGTTGTAAAGGCGCTCGCAAGACCCGCAGCGCCAAGTTGCGCGAGAAATTTTCGGCGATCCGTTCTGTTTGTCATGCCGTTCGTTGGACAGCGACACCAAGCTTTAGTAGCGGCCATTAACAACAGTTAACAATTAGGTGAGGAAAAAAGGCAGGCAAAAATGAGTTTGGTCGCTGTAGCCCTGTTCGCTTGACCCGACCCTTTCGGAAGGCCCCGTATCGATGCCCGATCCGGGACAGCAGCCAGAAGGAGCGACCAGCTTTTGAGTTTTTCTCTCAAAAGCACCGACCGGCGATTGATTTCGACCGATCAGCTCCAGCCTCCTAGTCCAACGAACAAAGTTTAACCCCCATCCGTCGTCCATCTGCCGGTGTTCAAGATCACATGAACTACAACGACCGAGACACAATTTGTCAGAAACCGTTCATCGCGTCAACATGATTTTTTTCTTTCCGAAAAATAAATTTTCACTATTTGCAAGAAAGTTCTTGTCGCACGTGGCGCTCGGTGCGCCGCCCCGTCGGACGTGATCTTCAGAAGAGGGGGTGCCTGTGGATAACGCGACCTGCATTCCCAGAAAAACTTCCACGATTTTCCGAGCCGCACCGCCAGTCGCGTTGACTTAGCTCGGACCACCATGGAAAAGGTCGTGCGAGCAGTGACAGAGACTGGGTGACCACGATGCAATACCATCCGAAACCTAACAGGCAACCCTCTAAACACAGTTCTCGATGGAAGGTTCGCCTCTATGACTCCTTGCAGGACGAACCCGCAGAGAAAGAGTGGTACATAACGCTTACCGACGGGGACGCGGCGGCACACGCGGAAATCACGGAGGATAGTAATGACGATTTGACGCCGCTGAGAGGCAATTCAAGTACGTGAAGGAGGATCTCAGCCAACGATTTCCTTCACCCGCCCAACGACTCCGTTGTCCAACATTACTTTGATGCCGTGCGGATGAGTAGGGGACTTCGTCAAAATCTGCTTAACAATTCCTTCCGTCAATTGGCCGGTGCGCTGGTTCTGCTTCTCGACAACGCGCACTCTCGTCCCAGGCTTAATTTCAGATCGCGTGCGGCCGTCCATCACTTGGATATGCTGATGACGTCGTAGTACGTGCGGACTTCGCCTGCGCTAAAGGCCTTCAACAGTTCCGGTATCGAGCTCAGCAGCGACGCGGATCGCAAACCGAACCCGCTCGGCTGATATGTAATAGCTATGCCGTTGAAGACGGAGCGAATGAATGTACTGGTTGCATCAATTGGAAAGGCTGCGACATTCCCGTAGAACCTGTTCCAGTCGTCATTCTGCTGAAACAGGTACTGTTCGACGTTCGATACGTAGAACGCGCTGACAAATGCGTCATGGTCCTTCAGATAAGTCGCCACGGCGCGCATGGATTTGGAACCGGCAAAATCGCCAACGACGGGCACGATGAGATTTCTGTTTTCGAAATCTTGGAGAATCTTGAAATTCTCTTCCGTTCCCATGTAGCTGCGGTTCGCGCCGTCTTCATCCGTCATTTCCATCAATTCCGCGTATGAAGGCATTCGCGACCGGCCAACGCCGCCACCGCCAACGCCGTTGTAGGTCAAGTCGGGTCCGCCGGCGTAGAACGAGTTGTAGACGTACTGGATACTCGCTTCATCCTCGGAAGAAAGCTTGAACTTGTGGTGTTCTTGAAGCTGCTGCTTGATCGCCTGAAGATTTTGCAGGAACAGTTGCCGGCTCGGTTCGACACCATCGTAGGCGATGAACAATTCTTCGGCCGTGGACGTAGGACCAAGGTTCTCCGGCCGCTTGCGCGAAAACAGCTTCGATAAGAAATCCGCACGATCGGAAGACATTTCGACTAGTGCCTTGTACATCAAATGCTGCATTGCGTTTTGCCGCCGGATATCAAAGATGATCGCCAGCTTGGGCTGCATGGCCACGATATACGTGAAGTTCTGATCCGGGCCTACGCCCAGATAAACGCCTCCAGGCCTGGTCTTCTTTAGACCCTTCAAGACGTATTGAAATGTCGTCTCATTAGAAACGAAATTGTCTGAACGGAAATATCCGCCGGCCTCGGAAAACTCCGTGACCATATTCCAGAACGCTTCATCGCTTAGCTGCCTGGGAAGTTCGCGGGGTGCGAGAATCGGGCTGGACGTCAGACTCAGCGGGCCGAGGAACGCAAAGAGCGCTGTCGCGGCCGCAAGAATGATGCGGCGTCGAATCGTTAGCATGAGTTCATTCTGGCCTGAGATACTCGCTTCAGGCAATCACATATAGCCGCGTCGTCACACGTGTGAATGAGCGTCACAGGTTTGTGCAGCGCGACCGGTGCTAACTCAAGCGTTTAGTTGTTGGCCAGCCATTTGCATAATGGGGCCGGCATGAGAGCAATGTCATACGTCGTTTTGATCGGCATGCTGTTGTCGCCGTTTTCGTTGGTTCGCGCTGAGACTCAGCAAGGCGGAATCAACGCGCGTGGCATTGTGGAAAGCGCGGAGATCTCCGGTATTGACGAGGATGAGATCAGCCAAGACATTCGGGACGCGGTCCGCAAACTTACCGGACAAGCGTTCGATCAACAAGTGACTGATGCCTTAGTCGCGCGCATTCAGGCTGAAAGGCCGGAATTCGCCGCGACAACACGCCTTCTCCCGGGCAACCGATCTGATCGCGTGAAAGTCGTCTTTCTTCTAGAGAAGAGCAATGGAGAACCCGGCGCCGAGGCGAATGTCAATTCCCGTTACACAGTGGAGCGGGTCGAAGTTCAAGGTTTCGATGAATCCAAGCTGAGCCAATCGATTCGCGATGAAATGCAGAAGCTCGTCGGCGAGAAACTGGATCAAGATAAGGCCAACGACATTCAACATCGTTTGGAAGACGAGCTGCGGCCCAAACACTACGTCATCAGGCGCGTCGCAAAGGGAAGCGACCGCCGGCACATCGTGCTTATTTACGAGGCCCGGACCGTCCGCTGGATTCCGTTCATCGCGCAGCCGCCGCAACATATCGTCTATCACTCGAAACAAAATTTCAGCGCAGTTGTAAATGCACCCATTCCTCTGGGCAGTGGGGGCCGCCTTGTTCTTGGGTTAGCCGACGATCAAGACGAGCTGCTCGAACGCTTCGCCGGCTTCAACATGGGTTTCGAGATGACCAAAGTCGGAACTGATCGTGTTGGCGTCGCCTTGCGGTACTCGCGTTATCACGAGCGATGGCAGCCATCGACAGTCTCGGCAGGTCCAACGAACATCTACCGCGAGCGGACCAACTTTGAACCAGCGATCACATTTGCTTTCGATCCAAGACTCAGAGTGACTGCGGGCGTCAGCTTCTCCGAGTTGCAAATGCAATATCCGGCCATTCACCGCGCCAATGCGAACGCGGCTATTGCATCGCTGAATTTTCAAAATGTTTGGCGCAAGGCAGGCGATGACAGGCATTCGCTTCGCGCCAACTATGATTTTCGAGCCGGTACTCACGAGCTTGACAGCGACTTCATTTACACGCGCCACTTTGTCCACACGCAGTATGTCTACAGTCACGGGGAGAACAAACTCTTGGTTGGGTTCACCGCAGGCGTGCTCGCAGGAAATGCGCCGCTCGTCGACCGGTTCTCTTTAGGCGATACATCCACTCTCAGGGGCTGGAACAAGTTTGATGTCGCTCCACTCGGGGGAAATCGGGTGGTGCACGGCACGTTGCAGTATGGGATTGGCGGTCCCCACATCGGAACGTTTACGAATGACAAGGGTCGGAAGGACCGTATCGACTTCGACCTGCATGTGTTCTATGACGTAGGAGCTGTCGGCGATCGCGGCTCACCTATCCAGGCAAGGCATTCGGTTGGATTTGGAGTGGGTCCGTCGGATTTCTCTGGGTTTTTTCTCGAACTCGGGTTTCCCATCCGGTCCAGTCACGTTGCACCAACTTTTATGATGGGGTTTCGATTTTGAAGTGGCTAGCGACAAGCTCACTGCTTCTCATCGCGCTGGCCTCGCTGTTAGCCGCGCAGTCGCTTACTGCCCGTTTGGACGGCGATCAGTTGCGCATCGCTGCTCCACGTCTGCACTTTTTACTCGGCGAAGCCCTCAACCGGCTTCACGACGGCGCGACTGTGAAGTATCAATTTCAACTCACGACCAGAGCCGACAGAAGCGGCACAGTGCTGGCGCGTGCGCAGGAGCAGTTTGCCATCAGCTATGACTTATGGGAGGAGAAGTTCGCCGTCACGAAAATAGGATCGCCGTCTCGATCGATCTCCCATCTTTCCGCGGCTGCGGCCGAAACCTGGTGCGTTGACAACATGACCATCCCTGTTGCGGCCCTTAACGCAAACCAGCCGTTCTGGATTCGTTTGGATTATCGGGCCGATCAAGCAACTGCTGCCGCGGACCCGCAGGATAATTCCGGCTTCACGCTGAGCGGACTGATTGATATCTTCAGCCGGCGAACACGTAACGAGCAATTGCATGGATCCGAGGAAGTCGGCCCGCTACGTTTGGAAAACTTGAAGAAAAAATGAATCGTCTTCGAAACAGGTTGATCATAGCGTTCGTCGCGGCGACGGTCATGCCACTGGCCGCGACACTGTGGATTGCGACATCTTTACTCGATCGGAGCCTCGCCTTTACGACAACGAACGAACTTGACGAGCTTTCCAGATCCCTTGAACAGACGGCCCGGGAGTTTTATCAACAATCTCGTGAGGCTCTAAAGGCTGATGCTATTGCGGGCCGTTTGACGCCCGCGCAGTACACCGCAAATCAGAAGGAAACTTGGCCAGCTGCCATAAAAGAATTTCGGGACAGCGCGGAATCCGACAGATTCGTGTTATCCGGTACGAGCGGCGATCGCCTGGATTACCTCATCCGGCATGATCGCGACGTTTGGGTGTACTCGCGTGAACTTGGAAATGTCCGGATGCAGAAGATCGCGGAGCAATACCGGCGTGCTCGTGAAATTATTGCGAATGCACGCGAGAGAGATTTACGACGTGGGCTCACCATCACGTTGATCATCTTAGTTGCTGCGATTTGGATCGTCGCGCTAGTTTCACTGATTTTGCTTGCCCACCGGATCAGCCGTCCCATCCAGCAGTTGACCGGCGGCCTTTCTGTACTTGCTTCCGGCGATCTCCATGTCCGGCTAAATCCCGGAAGCAACGATGAGACTGGCCATGCGATTCGCGCGTTCAATGAGATGGTAGAGCAACTTCAAGAGAACCGGAACCGTCTTGTTTACCTGACGCAGATCGCGAGCTGGCAGATGATGGCTCGCAAAATGGCACATGAACTGAAGAATTCGCTCACGCCGATTCGCCTGACCGTCGAGGAAATCGCAGCACGGCACACCGAGGCGGACCGGCAGTTTATGGATCAAGCGGTTCATATTGTCGTGGACGAGATCGAAACACTCGAGCGGCGTGTTCGTTCTTTTGCCGCAGCCGTCCGCGCTCGATGTAAACAGCCTGGTTGAGGAACGAATCTCATTCCTCAAGCCGTGCCACTCCGGCGTGACATATACATCACGGCTTGCGGAGACCCATCCGCAGGCGTTTGCGGATGCTGACCAGGTGAAGGGCATTCTCACGAACCTGCTCGAGAATGCAGCGGAGGCGGCGGGAACTGGCGGGCAGGTGCTGAGTGTGACTTCGGAGGTGGATGGTCGCGTGTTCATAGAGGTTCATGATTCAGGCCCCGGCATCAGCGAAGAGGCTTCGCGCTCGCTTTTCGAGCCGACGATCACATTCAAGAAACACGGAATGGGTTTGGGTTTATCGATCGCCAGGAAGAATGCGCTCATCAATGGCGGCGATATCATCGTCGTCGAAAGCGAGCTCGGCGGGGCGGCGTTTCGGGTGGTTTTGTCCAGGAGAATGTAAATTTAACATTTAAGCCGTCACATCCATCATGGCTTCTAAACGCATCCTCATCGTCGACGACGAACCGAACATTGGGCTTTCACTACAGATGATCCTGGAGCGAGAAGGCTACGCCGTTCTCCTCTGCCGAACCGCGGCGGAGTTTCGCTCCCGGGCCTTTGCCTCTCGTCCCGACGTTTGTCTCGTCGACGTACGCCTCCCGGACGGCAATGGTATCGAGTTGCTGCGGTTTCTCCGCGAGAACGATGATCGCACGCCTGTCGTGATGATCTCCGGCCATGGAACCATTGCCGATGCTGTTGAAGCGATCCGCGCAGGCGCGTTCGACTTCTTGGAAAAGCCGCTTGGCCGCGAGAGGGTTCTGGTTGTCGTGAAGAATGCGCTGGAACAAGTCAAGCTCCGGCGGGAAAACGAGCGGTTTCGGGAAATCATCGGCGATGCGCCCAAGATGATCGGAACGAGCGCCGCTTTTCAACAGGCCGTTCAACAGGCCTTGCTCGTTGCAAAGTCTGATGCGCGGGTACTGCTCACAGGAGAATCCGGAACAGGGAAAGAATTGCTGGCCGCGCAAATCCATCGCGAGAGCCCGTTCGCTGCGGGTCCATTCGTGAAGGTAAATTGCGCGGCGATTCCGACGGAGTTGTTGGAAAGCGAACTCTTCGGCCACGAGAAGGGCGCTTTCACCGGGGCAGTATCTGCGCGGCGCGGCAAATTTGAGCTGGCCGATGGCGGCACGATCTTTCTTGATGAGGTTGGTGATCTTCATCAGGCGTCGCAAGCCAAACTGCTGCGCGTCCTTCAAGAAGGCGAATTTCAGCGCGTCGGCGGCGAGCGGACCTTACGTGTAGGTGTTCGCGTCATCTCCGCCACAAATCGCGACCTCGAGCAATTGGTCGCCCAGGATAAGTTTCGGGAAGATCTCTTCTACCGCCTCAGCGTCGTTCCCATTCGCGTGCCGCCGTTGCGTGAACGGCGGGAGGATATCCACGCGTTGGCCGAGTATTTTCTCGACGAGTTTTGCGCTCGAAATAATTTCAAACGCAAAACAATCGATGAAGAAGTTTTCTCATTGCTGGATCGCTACACGTGGCCTGGCAATGCGCGCGAGCTGAAGAACACCGTTGAACGAATGGCCATTTTATCCACCAACGATCAGATATCGTCCGCCGCTGTACCTCTGGAGATACGGCTGATGCCTGGTGCGGAAGCGCGTTCAAATCTGCAGCAGACGCGCGAGTCTGCCGAACGGGAGAGCATTCTCAAGGCTCTCGAACAAACGAACTGGAACGTTTCCGGCGCTGCCCGAATGTTGGGCATCGAGCGCACGAACCTTCACAAGCGCATTCGCGCGCTGGGGATCAGCAAAGTGTGACGGAAACCGGAGATTTCAATTTCTCTCGCTAGCATGTTCGTGCCCTCGCTTGTTATCCGCCTACCTGCCGGGTACAATCCTGCAAACCGTATAGGAGAACGATGCCATGCGTTCGAAGCTTTTTCTGATCGCAGTCATTGGTGTGATGGCTGCCGGAGTCTTGACCGGCAATCTGGGATTCAGAGCGGCCGCATCGACTGGAACGATCCCGCTCAACTGCAATCGGGTGTGTTTGGAAAATCTGATCGATCAGTACCTGACGGCCCTGATCGCGCATGATCCAAAGCGGCTGCCGTTGTCGAAGGATGTCATGTACACCGAGAACGATCAGGTGATTGAACTCGGCGACGGCTTCTGGAAAACGGTTGAAGGCCGCGGCAACTACACTCACATTTTCGCCGAACCCGAGTTCGGGCAAGTCGCCTACATGGGCACGATGCGGGAAGCCGGCGGGCCCATACTGATGAGTCTGCGGTTGCGCGTTGAACTCGGACGGATTACGGAAATTGAAAGCGTATATTTCAAGCCGGGCGGCGGCGGTCCGAACAACATTGCGGAAATGGAAAAGCCGTACAGGCCGGAGGAATTTTGGTTTAAGTCGATTCCGCCCGCACAGCAGTTATCGCGGCAGGAGTTGATCTCAATAGCGGACGCCTACTTCAGCGGCCTGCAGAAGAACGATGGTAAAGGCGTCAACGGCACCGGGACGTATCCTTTCACGAACGACTGCCACCGCATCGAAAACGGCTCGCCGACGACGAATGTTCCCCGGCCCGCGAACGAGGCGCCGGGCACGATCAACGCGTTCGCGATGGATTGCTTATCGCAGTTCAAGCTGGGTTACTACTTTGTGGTCCAGAACATCCACGACCGGCGGTACCCGGTCGTAGACCGCGAGCGCGGTGTTGTGTGGTCGCACGCCCATATACCTTCAGAGGTTTCAACCGGCCCTCGAGCATTCTCGTAACGGAGGCATTCCTGATCGAGAATGGCAAAATCCGCCGTGTGGAAATGGTCGGGCCCGGGGTTCTGTATCATTTGAATTCGCCTTGGCCCGGCGGTCGCAGCGGGAATTAGCCGCATCAAGTTGAAACAAATCAGCCGCCGAATATATGTAGTCGCGTGGAAGCTGTGAATTAATTGGCGGCCGTGCTGAAAAAGTCCCCTCCTCAGATGAGGAGGGGTGGCTTCGCGATATTTTCTTGACGGCGCGGCCACCGCTCCTTTCTTGAGGCTGCGCGCTATCGCGCTTGCGCTTCGCGCTCCAAGGAGGGGACTTCGCGCCGCCGTCAATTTTTTCACAGCTTCATCGCTTTAGCCCGCGTTCTGTCAAACCAGAACGGGCTAAACCCGCGCGACTACATGCCTGACCGCCGACTCGGGGTCAGTTCGTCGCAAAGCAATACAACAACCCCGCGCCACCGGTGGCGACCAGGTTCGGTTGGCTGCAGCCGCGGCTTCCGTGCGCGGAATTCCACGAGCTGTTGTTGCCGCCTTGCTTATCGGAGTGCCCAAGCTGTACCTGGCCTCTTCCGTCGGCATTGCTCGTGTAGTTACTGCAGGTGTGATCCATCGTATCCGTATAGGCTTTGCCGTCGGCCTGCGAACCCGTGAGGACGTCATGCTGATTCGGCATATCGCCGACACCATTCACGACAGTACCTTTCTCTGTCAGCGAGAGCTGCTTCCCGAGCGCGTTGCCGACGCGCGCTTGTTCAATCGTGTCGCCATGCAGTTCTGCAACATTCATCGCTATGCGTTGACCTCGCTGGTTGTACCATGGACCGTTTCCAATCCTGTCCCGCGCGTTCACCGCATTTGCTCCCTGCGTGCTGAGATATGCGTGCCACGTCGACGAACCTCGGCCCGCGGCAGCTGCCATCGACTGGCAATATGCATCAGCGCCCATCAATCCACCGTAATTGGCGCCGTCGCCTTTGCCCACACTCGTGATGAAGAAACTCATCGGTTGTGGCGGTGCCTGCGCGCCGCCCTGGCCTCCGCGGCCTTGGCCTGCCTGCTGACCGATAAGGACAACCGCGCCGAGCAAAAGCACCAACGTTGCAGCAACAATTCCTACAGTCTTTCTCATTGATCCAGTCCTTTCTCTGAATGGGTCCAACTAGAAATCTTGTTTGTCAGTTGTGACTTTGGGTGTTTGGGTATGTTAATTCCAGCTTCGAAAAATGACAATCTCAAAGGCGGGAATTCAGGAGATCGCGGAAATGGCGTCTGACCGGCGTGTCCCCGCTTTCCCGGAACCCTGTTCATTGACATTTCACGACGCTCTCTGACTAACATGGTTATGTGCGGTATTTGGTGGTTTTCTTCGTAGTTGTCACAATTCAACAGCCGAGCCTTTATTCCTACTCTGTTCTCACGCACGAAGCGATTATCGACTCCACTTGGAATGATTCGATTCAGCCGGTAGTTTTGCAGCGGTTCCCGCGGGCCAATGCACAAGACGTGAAGGCGGCGCGTGCGTATGCATACGGCGGAAGCATTATCCAGGACATGGGTTATTACCCGTTCGGGTCGCATTTTTTCACCGATCTCATGCACTACGTTCGCAGCGGTGATTTCGTCGTGGCCATGTTACGCGAGTCCGCAAACGTGAATGAATACGCGTTTGCGCTGGGGGCTCTCGCGCATTATATGGCCGACACAAACGGCCACCCGATCGGCATCAATCGCGCTGTGCCGATTCTGTATCCGAAATTGAAGAGGAAGTACGGTGATCAAGTGACGTACGGGGAAGATCCCGCATCACATCTGAAAACAGAA
>QHXA01000038.1:5869-7936 GCA_003222755.1 Acidobacteriota bacterium | reverse complement strand
TCGGTTTCGAAGTTGCAAAACCCCTGATCGAGCGAGCGTTCCAGCGGACGTACGGTCTCGAGCTGGAAGACGTGTCCGGCACGTTCGATCTTGCAATCGGTACCTACAGAAAAACGGTGAGCGGGCTCATTCCGAAAATGACCCAGGTCGCATGGGCAATGAAGAAGGACGACCTCGCCAATAGCCAGCCCGGAATCACACGTGAGAAGTTTCTCTACAATTTATCTCGCGCGGATTACGAAAAAACCTGGGGCACCGACTACCGCCAGCCCGGAATCGGTTCGCGCCTGCTCGCATTCGTCATCCGGATCGTCCCGAAGATTGGACCGCTCAGGTCTCTGAGTTTCCGCACTCCGACGCCGGAAACCGAAAAACTTTTCATGGATAGCTTCAACGCCACGCTCGAACGCTATCGAGCGCTGCTCGCCGCCGAACGAACAAGGCAAGCGCGTCCTGCAGACGTGAATCTCGACGTTGGTAAACCGACGACCGCAGGGATGTACAAACTGGCGGACGAGACATATGCCAAGCTCGTCCATGAGTTGGCGAAGCACGACTTTGCCAACGTACCGCTCGAACTGCGCGACGACATATTAAACTTTTACAAAACCGAACGCGCCGCCACATCATCGAAGAGCGATGAAACTGGCGGGGCGGAACTCGCCCACCAGCTTGAAATCCTCAGGGGAGTCTCAGCCACGCGTTAATGGAGTGGAACTGCTACAGCGTCGATCCACCGTTCGGCAAACGAACAACGTAAAAAATGGGTGCGACGGTTCATAGGCAGAGAGAGCAGGGGCTAAAGCCACGCGACTACAGTTCGCTTGAAATGGCGCGATCGGCCGCCGCATACTCCAACCGATGAAACTGTACGAGATCCGGGAAACCAAAAAGATCATTATCCGGGTGTGAGAGATGCGTGGAATTTTCTGTCTCTGTGGTCTGTTGCTGGCCGGCTGCTCGAATTCCAAACACGCAGTGACGCAGGTCGTCTCCATCGCTGCCGAAGCGCAGCTCTTCCTTGAATTCGTGCAACAGGGACATGCGACTGCAACATATGCGAAGACACACCCGCACTATCTCAAACGTCTTGCAGAAGCCGCATCGAAAGACGTCGAGGCAACCCGCCACGAAGAATTGAAACGGCAAATGCAGCGTCTGAATACCGCATTAGCCAAACTTGCTAATGCATCAAGCGATCCCACAGCGCTGCACGACGAGTTCGCGGAGATTGCGCAGCTGGCGGGACAGATCGGCGAATCGATTTGAAAAAGATCCTCGGCCTGACGCTGGGCATCATGCCCGCGCTCGGCGGCTTCGTCGATTTAGGCCAAATCGTTTTCACGATGCAAGCGGGCGCGCTATTCGGCTATGCGCTGCTCTGGATCATCATTCTTGGTCTCGCAGCCATCACTATTTATATGGAGATGTGCGGGCGGATTGCGGCCGTGGCCGGCGAACCGGTGTTTGCCATTGTCCGGACGCAGCTTCCAAAAAGGCTGGGGCTTTTCACTCTCGTCGCCTCCAATCTGCTAAACCTCCTCACGTGCGCCGCGGAGCTTGGCGCGATCGCAATCGTTCTCCATCTATTTACCGGATGGAATGAACGGCTGCTCATCCTTGGCGCCGCATTCCTCATAGGGGCTTTTGTGTGGCGGTTCAAATTTCAATGGATCGAACGCGTCTTTGGACTCTCAGGGCTGTTGATGGCGGTCTTCGCCTTATCGGCGTGGAAGCTCGGACCGGACTGGAATCAGTTCGCCGCCGGATTTATTCCCAATACGGCGGTAGGCAAACACAGCCTCGTGTTGTATGGGTATTTTGCCGTCGGTATTTTCAGCGCGATGCTGATGGAATATGAAGTCCACTTCTATTCGTCAGGCGCAATTGAAGAAGATTGGAAAACTGAAGACCTCGGCGAGAACTTTGCCGTTGCCAGCCTGGGCTCAACGCTTGGCGCCGTTCTCACGGTAGGATTACTGGTGCTGGGCGCGCTGGTTTTTCTTCCGCGATCCATTGTTCCGAATGCGCTCTCGACAACTGTAATGCCGGCTGCATTGCCCACTG
>QHXA01000038.1:0-5798 GCA_003222755.1 Acidobacteriota bacterium | reverse complement strand
CGGCGCTTTCCGGCAGTTATAACATTTGCCAGTTTTACAACTTGAGATGGGGCAAAGCGCTGAAGCCGCAACAGACGCCCGTCTTCACCTTCATCTGGATTGGAATGCTCATCCTCGCAACCCTCATCGCGCTGAGCGGGATTGAACCACTGTCTCTGATCAATTTTTCGATCATCTTTGGCATGGTCGTCATGCCGTTTACCTACTATCCGATCCTCAGAGTGTCCGGAGATCCGGCCATTCTAGGCGAACACGCAAACGGCCGCCTGTACGACATCGTTGGTTGGATCTTTTTTGTACTGATTGTTATCGCCGCTGTGGCGGCAATACCGCTCGCTGTGATCACGAACGGCGGAAAGCCGTAGGTTGTCCGCACCCCGGAGCGGTGCAAACACACGCCGGAGGCGTGCCAGGAAATTAGCCGGGGGTTAAGCGAGCGGGAGCGAGCGTAACCCCCGGTTGCCTGAATCAAAGGCAGCAACCGCACCCTGGAAAGGGTGCGAGGAATCCTCGACACCCTTTCAGGGTGCGATGCGCATTCTGTTTTACGTTTCCAGGGTACGCAAAAAGACGCGTACCCCTGGCTAATTTCCTAGCACCGCTCCGCGGTGCGTACCTCTGATTGATGCCTTGACTCCCTATTCTTCGTCCGTTATGTTGGCGGCACCTTTTCAGGAGCAAGCATGAAAGCATCTGTAATACTCGGCTTTTTGTTGGCTGTGTTCACGTGCACGGGCGTTTGGGCTCAATCCACGGCTCAGATCGCGGGAACAGTGAAGGACCAATCCGGGGCAATTTTGCCAGGCGCCGAAGTCACCGTGACGCAGACGGAAACGGGCCTGACCAGAAACGCGATCACGAATGAAACCGGATCCTACGCGCTGACAAGTCTTCCGGTTGGTCCTTATCGTCTCGAGGCGAGCTTGCCTGGATTCCGCACCTACGTACAAACCGGAATCGTGCTGCAGGTCAACAGCAATCCCGTGATCAACATTAGCCTCGACGTAGGCCGGGTGACCGAGCAGGTTGAGGTTCAGGCGGATGCTGCACTGGTCGAGACGCGGAATACAGGGGTCGGGCAAGTCATCGACAATGCGCGTGTGCTGGAGCTGCCGCTCAATGGCCGTCAAGTTACCGAGCTGGTGCTTCTTTCGGGAGTTGCTACTGCCGGCGCCGATGGCACCTTGAATCCTGGCAGCCGGAATTATCCGACGACAGTTATCTCTGTCGCAGGCGGCCAGACGAACGGTTTGGCATATAACCTTGATGGCGGCAATCACAACGATCCGTACAACAATTTGAATTTGCCGATGCCGTTTCCCGATGCGTTGCAGGAGTTTAAAGTCGAGACCAGCGGACTCCAGGCGCAGTATGGCGGTCATTCTGCCGGAGCCGTGAACGCGATCACGAAGGCCGGCACGAATGACTATCATGGCGACTTGTTTGAATTCGTTCGCAATGGGTCGTTCAACGCGCGTAATGCGTTCGCTGTAACGAATGACGGGCTCAAGCGCAACCAGTTTGGCGGAACCATCGGCGGTCCGATTCTGAAAAATAAATTGTTTTTCTTTGGAGGCACTCAAGCGACGACGCAGCGCTCGAGGCCGTCAGACAACAGGGCCTTTGTTGCCACGCCTGCAATGCTCGCCGGCGACTTTACGACAGTGACGTCGGCGGCGTGCAATACGCGCGGAGCGGTCACATTGAGGACACCGTTCGAAAACAATAAAATCAATCCCGCGTTGTTCTCTCCCGCAGCGCTCAATCTACTAAAGCACAAACTGTTTCCGACAACATCAGATCCCTGCGGCGAAGTGCGATTCGGACGACGGTCGAAGGTCGACGAATACATCACCGTCGGCCGGGCGGATTACCAGGCCAGTGAGAAACACTCGCTGTTTGGCCGTTACTTGGAAGCGCGGCGTAATCAGGCCACGAATTTCGATGGCGCCGATATCTTGTCGTTGAGCGATGGCACCCAACCTCAGCGCGTCTATTCGTTGGTTCTCGGCGATACCTACCTCATCGGCGCCGGCATGGTCAGCGCTTTCCGCGGCACATTGAACCGGACAAAGAATCCGAAGTATCCGCCTGAATTTTTCGATCTGACCGATCTGGGTGTTAAGGGCGTTTACGAATCCGTTCCACACTACAGTTTCATTACCGTCACTAACGGCTTCACGATATCTTCAGCGCTCGTCAATCCCGGCCAATACAATTCCACTTCGTATCAGTTCAATGAGGACCTCAGCGTCGTCCATGGCGCTCACCAGTTCGCGTTCGGCGGAAACTTCCTGCACGAGACCTTCAATGGGAATTCCGGAATCAACCGCAATGCTCAGATCACATTTGGCGGCCAGATCACCGGAACTGGGTTGTCCGATTTTCTATTAGGCAAGTTGTCCGGTTTCCAGCAGGGTAATGCGCTCGTGTCTTACTCGCGTCAGAATTTAATGGGCATGTACTTACAGGACACCTGGAAAGTGAATTCGCGGTTGACCATGAATCTGGGCCTCCGATGGGAGCCGTTCCTGGCCGCATACAGCGGAACTGCCAAGACGGAACACTTCGACAGAGGCGCGTTCGACAAGGGTGTTCACAGCAGCGTCTATATCAATGCGCCTGCAGGACTCCTGTTTCCAGGTGATCCCGGGATTCCGAAGAACAAGTACACCAACAATCACCTGAACCATTTTGCGCCACGTGTTGGGTTCGCGTGGGATCCCACCGGCAACGGCCGCACAACCATTCGCGCCGCATATGGGCTTGCTTACGATTTTCCCGCGATGTGGGCCTATCACGGTTCAACGACTGGCGCTCCGTATGGAACCGTCGTGACGCTCGCCAATCCTATTGGCGGCTTCGATAATCCGTGGCAAGGATATCCCGGAGGAAATCCGTTCCCGAGTACGCCGAATCCGAATTCGGTATTTCCGACGACGGTTGCTTACATCAACTACCCGCCCGGCATGAAAACGCCGTACGTCCATCAATGGAACCTCAGTATGCAGAGGCAGGTTGGGACGGACTGGCTTGTATCCGCGAATTACATCGGCAGCAGCACGATTCACATCGCTGGTGCCCTGGAAGTAAATCCGGTCATCTATCTGCCCGGCGCCAGTTGTGTGATCAACGCCGTAACCTACAGCCCCTGTTCTTCGACTTCCAACACCAACCAGCGCCGCGAACTGTACCTGCAGAATTCAGCGGAGGGCAAATACTACGGCCCGATCATCGAAGTGGACGATGGCGGCACGAGCAACTATAACGGCCTGTTGCTCTCGGTCCAGCGGCGGCAGAGTCATGGGTTGACCGTGCAAGCGAATTACACCTGGTCGCATTGCATGGGCGACACCTTCGTTGCAATGGGAGGTCAGGTTACGTCCGGCGTGTATCCGGGAAGGCGCGGATTTGAACGCGCGAATTGCGGCGCCGGCGGAACGTCTTCGGGGGGAGATTTGCGGCAGATCGCCAACGTCTCGACTGTTTATGAGACGCAGCCGTTTTCGAATCAAACCGTTCGCGCGCTGGCCAGCCACTGGCAAATTTCGGGCATCGTCCGACTGCAGACCGGCAACTATTTAACAATCACATCCGGCTTCGATACCGCGTTAACCAATGCGACCGGCAACAGTCGCGCAAACCAGGTGCTTCTCGATCCGTACGCTCCGAACCGCAGCACCAATCAGTGGCTCAATCCTGCGGCGTTTGCGCGGCCGGGGGATGGCGTGTGGGGCAATGCCTCCAAGAACATCACCGGTCCGGGAAGTGTTCGAATCGATATGGCTCTGAGCCGCACGTTCCAGGTACGTGAGCGGCAATCGATGCAATTCCGCGCGGAAGCTTTTAATCTTCCGAATCATCTAAATCCGGGTAGTCCGATTACGGCTCTAAACAACCCGAATTTCGGGAAGATTTTGTCGGCGAGCGATCCGCGAATCTTGCAGTTCGCGTTGAAGTATTTGTTTTAGAGCACCTCGATCGCACGCCGGAGGCGTGCCAGTAAATTAGCCGGGGGTTAAGCGAGCGGGAGCGAGCGCAACCCCCGGTTTGTCTGAAACCAAGGACATGCGCACCCTGAAAGGGTGTCGAGGACTCCTCGCACCCCTGCCGGGGTGCGCATTTCGTCTAGTTCGTATCCGGGAGTACGCGCACAAAAAACGTGCGCGTACTCCCGGCTAATTTACTTGCACGCCTCCGGCGTGCGCAGCACCGCTCCGCGGTGCGTTTTCGTTTGGCATATCAGAAGGGCTTGTGCAAAACTCGCGGAGAAGAACCACAGGAGGCAAGACGATGGTTACACGACGCGCAATTGGGACGTGCTGTGTGGCGCTTCTGCTGTTTGCGGCCACCCTTGCTGGCTCTGTCAGCGAAGTGGCAGACGCCGCGATGAAGGCGGATAAGCAAACACTGCGATCCCTCCTGCAGCGGCGCGTGGACGTCAATACGCCGCAAGCTGACGGTGCGACAGCTTTGCATTGGGCCGTATGGCGGGAAGATCCGGAAATGGTGACCATGCTGATTCGTGCTGGCGCCAATGTGAAGGCTGCGAACCGACTTGGAGTGACACCCCTGGCGCTTGCATCCAACATCGGCAACGCCCCGATCCTGGAAGCACTGTTGAAGGCAGGCGCCGACCCGAATGCTCCTCTCTCTCAATATGGCGACACCGCCCTGATGATGGCGGCCCGCGCAGGCAAAACGGATGCAGTGAAGGTCCTCCTCGACCACGGTGCTAACGTGAACACGAAAGAAACCTGGGGTGGAACCACAGCGTTGATGTGGGCAGCAGCCGAACGCCATTTTGCCGTTGTCGACATACTGGTGGGCCATGGCGCGGACCTCAATGCGCGTTCCAAGATTGTCCCTGCTCCTCTGGCTCGCGGCGACGGCAACATGCTTGGATATGCGCCACGCGACCTGAAGCCAGATGAGACACCGGAGTCCCTGGTTCGGGGAAAAGAATTAAATGTCGTACTACCCTCGGGCGGCCTCACCGCATTGATGTTTGCCGCGCGCGAGGGAGATCTGGAATCCGCACGCATCCTGGTATCTGCCGGCGCCCACATCGACGAATCTGCCGGCGATTTGAGCAGCGCGTTAGGCCTTGCGATCCAGAATGGCTTCTATGAATTGGCGTCATTTCTGATCGATCGCGGAGCTAACATCAATCACGTTGATCTCAATGGCTGTACTCCCTTATGGCTGGCGGTGCATGTACGCAATCAAGACTTCTCCGTTGGCATACCCTGGATCGTCACCTCGGATCCATTCTTTTTGATCGAGAACCTTTTGAAGAAAGGCGCCGATCCGAACGTTCGAGCAAAGGCATCGCCCCCGTATCGAAAAAACAACGCATCCAGCGGCTCCCCTTGGCTGGTCTATGAAGGCGCCACGCCATTTTTGCGGGCCGCGGCAGCGGGTGACCTGCCCACACTGCGCCTTCTGCTGGCGTATGGGGCCGATCCGAACATTCCAACACTTGACGGTGTGACACCGCTGGCTGCCGCCTCGGGCATCGGTTACATGGGTGGCCATAGCAAG
The DNA here is from genome assembly GCA_003222755.1 of Acidobacteriota bacterium. GTDB lineage: Bacteria > Acidobacteriota > Terriglobia > 20CM-2-55-15 > 20CM-2-55-15 > 20CM-2-55-15. The sequence continues at coordinate 254 of QHXA01000038.1, read as the reverse complement.
GAGTGGTCTCGCAGTCAACGTGTGGAAACCGTCAGATTCTTGCTGAACCTCGGTCTCGACGTGAATGCACCCGATCGGGTCAGCCGCACACCACTGCACGGCGCAGCAGCCCTCGGATACGGCGAAGTCGTTCAGTTGTTGGTCGACGCCGGCGGCCGATTGGATGCCAAAGACAAGGGTGGAAGCACCGATAGCAATGAGCCGCTCATACCTCTTGATTATGCGATCGGCGTCAGGTTGTTTACGGCAGCCTC
>QHXA01000037.1 GCA_003222755.1 Acidobacteriota bacterium | reverse complement strand
TCCACACCGCTACGTGAGATGGTGCATTCGATCGATCCGAACATGCCCATATTCTCTGTCCGGACCATGGACGATCTTTTCGATCAGCGTTCGGTGAAAATCGCGCATCTGTTTAGCGGTATCGTCGGCTTGTTAGGCGGAATGGGTTTAGTACTCGCGTTGATCGGATTGTATGCCGTTGTGAGTTACCAAGTCGGCCGGAGGACTCGAGAGATCGGAATTCGTATTGCCCTCGGGGCAGCTCGGACGCAGGTGATCACAATGGTCTTGAAACAAGCCGCGGCGACGGTGATTGCGGGTGTGTGCATCGGAGGCGTATTGGGTGTCGTAGGAAACCGCGCAATGAGTCCGGGACTTGGTCCGCAAGTCGTGCGTTTGAGTCCGGCCCTGTTCGTCACGATTGTGATGGCATTGCTGGTAACAGCGATGTTCGCCGCAGCAATACCGGCCCTGAATGCGTCGCGAATCGATCCGCAGCAAGCGCTGCGGCAGGAGTAGGGTTTGTGATAAGGGAACGTTTGCAAGATGCAGGCCGCGCGGAGCGGTGCACGGAAGTTTCGCCATCTTGCGCACGCCGCAGGCGTGCCAGGAAATTGGCCAGGGGTACGCGTTTTTTGCGTACCCCTGGTATTCGACCCACCGAGGATCGCACCCCGGCAGGGGTGCGAGGAGTGGTCCTCGCACCCTTTCAGGGTGTGGCGTCTTTGGTTCAGACAACCGGCGGTTGCGCTCGCTCGCGCTCGCTTAACCGCCGGCTAATTTGCTGCCACGCCTCCGGCGTGCGGAAAATGGATAAACTTAACCGCATTGCGGTGCTCCTCTGCATCTTCTATATCTTCGCCACCACCGCATCCGCCCAATCCAACTGGGTTGGTCAGTTCTTGAACCGCTATCGGCCGCCGGTAATTGATCCCGCTTCCAGAGTGACGCCGCAGGTATCCGATGCGCCGTGGCGATTGATGGTGCAGCAAGGTGTGCTGCCGCTGTCCGTCAGTGATGTGGTGCGCTTGATGCTTCAGAGCAATCTGGATGTGACCGTCAACCGCTTCTCGCCATTGTCAACTGGATATCTGATCGACACCTTCTTGCGTCCGTTTGAGCCGACACTCAATCTCAGCGCCACCGTCGGCAGAAGCACGCAACCTGTGGCTTCCCAATTGACCGCGGGGGCGGGCGCGACGGCGTTCAGGCAGCTCTATCACCGCTACTCGATCGGCTACGGCCAGACGCTCCACACCGGAACGAGAGTGGACGTGGATTTCTATCTCAACCGGAATTCATCGAACAACCAGTTCAATACGTTTAACCCGGCGTATTCCGGCTCGGTCGCGTACCAGATCACCCAGCCGTTGCTCCGCAATTACGGCCGCAGCATCAACGATACGGCGATTCGCATCGCCCGGAACAACCGCAATATTTCCGAGATTGATTTCGAAACGCAGATGATCGATCTCGTTACGGCAGCCCAGAATCTCTACTGGGACCTCGTTTATCAACGCGAAGACATCAAAGTCCGCAAGCAAGCGCTCGATCTCGCTGAAAAGACATTAGCGGATAACAAGCGGCAAGTGCAGATCGGAACGATGGCGCGAATTGATGTGCTACAGGCCGAAGCCGCGGTAGCACAGCGTGAGGAGCAAATGGTGACGACCTCTTACGTCGCTGATCAAATGCAAGATCGCGTAAAGCGCCTGATGACGAACCTGCCCGATCCCGCACTGGTATTGGCACAGCTCAACCCGATCGATCCACCACGTAAGCCGGGCGCGGGTGACGTGGTGGCGCTCGAGGACGCCATCAAATATGCGCTAGAGAGTCGGCCTGAACTCCGCGCCATCGACATGCAAGTTCAAAACAGCGAGCTCGATCTGAAGTACAACAAGAATCAGTTGCTGCCTTCGTTCAATATTGCTGCGGGGTTCACGCAGAGCGGCGTGGGTGGAGTTCAAACCGTCCGGTCGCAATTAGGGGGCGAGCAAGTCGTGTCGGTGATTCACGGCGGATTGGGGGACGCCTTCGGCCAGCTATTTAGCTACAACTATACCGGGTATTCCGTCGGATTCAATTTATCGATCCCTCTCAGCAACAAGTCCGTTCAGGCCGAATATTCGAAAGCTCTCACGGACAAACAAAGCCTGTTGGCTAAACGAAACAAGCTCGCGCAGCAAATCGCTCTGGAGGTCCGAAACGCGAACAGCCAGGTGGAAATGAATCGCGCGCGGATCGTGGCGGCTGAGAGAGCGCTCGAATTAGCAATTATGCAACTCGAAGCCGAGCAAAAGAAATTTCAGCTTGGAACGTCTCAGCTTCGATTCGTCCTGCAAGAACAGCAGAACGTGACTGCGGCGCAGACCAGCCAGATTCAAGCTTTAGTGAACTACGCGAAGGCGCTGGTCGATTATGACAAGGCAGTGGGACGCGCGCTCCAGAAGAACAATATCGAAATTGAGAAGCAGTTACAGGCGGTAGAATAACGGCATTCGGAGGCAGGTATGGACGTTGCACGGCCGCAATCGGTCGCGCGAAACAAGAAAATCAAACGGATCGTCGCGGGCGTATTGGTGTTGATCGTTGCCGCAGGCGTCACGCTCGGCCTTTCACGAATGAAGCCGGCGGCGCCGTCCGTCGATCGTGCGACCGTTTGGATCGATACTGTCAAACGCGGCGAGATGCTACGTCAGGTGCGTGGCATCGGTACCTTGGTTCCCGAGGAAGTACGCTGGATTCCCGCAACCAGTGACGGCATTATCGAGGCACGACGGGTGCGGGCAGGCGACATCGTTAAACCGGACACGATTATCCTCGTTATGAGCAATCCCGACGTGCAGCAGCGGACCACCGATGCCGAACTGCAGCTGCGAGGCGCTGAGGCCGATTTGGCAAACCTTCGCGCCACTCTGCAGAACGATCTTCTCAATCAACAGACACAGCAAGCGAGCATCGAATCCGAATACAACAAGGCCAAGCTCGACTACGAAGCCAATAAGGAATTGGCCAAAGACGGCTTGATCGCCGACCTCATCCTTCGGAAATCTCAAGTGACGGTGCAGGAGTTGGCATCCAGAAATGACATGGAAAGAAAGAAAACCGAAGGCTATGCAAAGTCTGCGGAAGCACGTATCGGCGCGCAGCAGGCCCGCGTGGATCAATTACGCGTCGCGTACGAATTGCGCCGGAAACAACTCGACGAGTTGAATGTTCGCGCCGGAGTTGCCGGTGTCGTACAGCAGGTTCCTGTGGAAGCCGGACAGCGCGTTGCCCCCGGTACCATCCTGGCAAAGGTTGCCGAGCCGGGCCGATTGAAGGCGGAGCTGCAGATTCCGGAGACGCAGGTCAAGGATGTGGCCGTCGGGCAGGCCGCTTCAATCGACACGCGGAACGGGATTATTCCGGGTCAGGTCATCCGAATCGATCCGGCCGCTGTCAATGGGACCGTGAAAGTCGATGTGCAACTGAATGGTGAGTATCCGAAGGGCGTTCGGCCTGATCTGAGCGTGGACGGGACAATCGATATCGAACGGCTCACGAATGTTCTGTATGTAGGCCGTCCGGCATATGGGCAGGCGGATAGTACTGTCGGCATTTTTAGATTGATGCCGAATCGAGAGGCAAATCGGGTTCAAGTAAAGCTCGGCCGAAGTTCTGTCAACCAGATTGAAATCGTAGAAGGTCTGAGGGAAGGCGATCAGGTGATTCTGTCGGATATGTCAGCTTGGGATTCATACGATCGCGTGAGACTGAACTAATGTGGGTTGCGCACCGCGGTGCACTCAAGTTTATCGGAGAGCATCGCTCGCGCGGTGCAGACAGGCAGGAGAGAATGAACGACATGGTTATCCATCTTGAAGGAGTGAAGAAGGTTTTTTTGACGGACGAAGTAGAAACCCACGCGCTAGCGGGGATTGATCTCGAGATCCATCGTGGTGAGTACATCTCGATTTCGGGTCCCTCCGGTTGCGGAAAATCGACACTGCTGTCGATACTGGGCCTGCTCGATACGCCAACCGACGGCTCATATCTTTTGAATGCTAAACCGGTTCAGGACCTGTCGATGAGCGAGCGCGCCCGCGTGCGAAATCGCGAAATCGGCTTCATCTTTCAAGCATTCAATTTGATCGGTGATTTGACCGTCTATGAAAATGTCGAGCTTCCGTTGACGTATCGCGGTATGCCGTCGGCAGAGCGTAAGAAGAGAGTTCAAGAATCACTTGAAAAGGTCGGCATGGCCCACCGGATGAAGCACTACCCCTCACAGCTTTCGGGCGGCCAACAGCAGCGCGTGGCGGTCGCTCGCGCCTTGTGCGGTCAGCCAGCCATCCTGCTTGCAGACGAACCTACTGGAAATTTGGATTCCCGAAACGGGGAAGCGGTGATGGATCTGCTTCGTGAATTGCATCGCGAAGGTGCTACGATCTGCATGGTCACGCACGATCCGCGTTACGCGCGATATGCGGAGCGTACGATTCATTTATTCGATGGCAAAGTCGTCGATGAAGCATTCCTTGAAGAGCAAAGCCTGAAGTAGGACGTGGGGGGACCGGCCAAATGCGATCAAGAAGTCAGTACCGACAGTGGCTTGGCCGGTGGGCCCGACGTTAAAAGAAGTAATTAAATATGATTGAACTCCGCAAACTTGAGAAATATTACGAAAGCGGCGCGGGAAAAACGTACGTGCTGCGCCGCATCACGCTCGACATTAAACAGGGAGACTTCGTCACTATCATGGGGCCGTCCGGTGCCGGCAAGTCCACTCTGCTTGCGATTCTCGGCATGCTCGACAGCAACTGGCAGGGCGAGTATTACTTCCTGTCCGAGCCGGTCCACAAGATGAAGCCGAGGGATCGGGTGGAACTGAACAAACGCTACATCGGGTTTGTATTCCAGCAATACCATCTGCTCGACAACCTCACAGTATATGAAAACCTCGACATCCCGCTCTCGTATCGCAACATCAAGCGGAGCGAGCGCCAGGCGATCGTGGCGGATACGCTGGATCGATTCCAGATTGTGGGCAAGAAAGACCTCTATCCCCATCAGCTTTCTGGCGGACAACAGCAGCTCGTGGCTGTCGCCCGCGCGGTGATTGCGAATCCGCGACTCATCCTGGCGGATGAGCCGACGGGCAATCTGCACTCATCGCAGGGAAAAGAGATCATGGAACTTTTCAAGAAGCTGAACGAGGAAGGCACGACGATCGTCCAGGTGACACATTCGGAAGTGAACGCATCGTACGGCAACAAGCTAATCAATTTGTTGGATGGCTGGTTGAAGACTGAAACAGCGACCGCGGAGATGAACGCGGGCTAGACCGCCGCGTTCAGCGTTTCGGAACCAATTTGATCTCGAAGATTTTTGGCCAGAGCTTGCCAGTGACAAACAGGCGGTCCGCGGCAGCGTCATAAGCGATTCCGTTCAAAACGGCGCCTGCTTCGACGGCATCGCTCTTTGGAAGAATGCCGCTGAGATCGATCCACCCAAGAACTCTTCCATCAGCAGGTGAAATGCGTGCGATGCGATCCGTCTGCCACACGTTCGCGTATATTTCGCCGCGTACCCACTCCAATTCGTTGAGCTGTGTGATGGGCGTGGAACCATCCTTTACCGTGATACGGCGGACTTCTTTCAGCGTGGCGGGATCCCACACGCGGATGTCCGCGGTGCCGTCGCTCATGTAGATCAGCTTACCGTCATTGGTGAGGCCCCAGCCTTCGCCGGGATAGTTGAAGCTGCGGAGCACGCGGAAACTCGATTTGTCATAAATGAAGCCCGTTTGCGACTGCCAGGTGAGTTCGAGGATTTGCTGATTCACCACGGTGATGCCTTCACCGAAGAACGGCTGCGGCAGGTCATACCTTTGAATCACGCGGCCAGTGGCAAGCTCGACTTTTCGAAGAGATGAGCGCCCGGTGAGGCCAGTACCTTCGTATAGGAATCCGTCGCGGTATTCGAGGCCTTGCGTGAAGGCGGTGCGATCGTGCGGATACGTCTTGACGACGCGATAACTGTACTGCGCGGCGGCCGGAAGAATGAACCACAGAGACACCGACACACAGAGAAACGCCATTCGTCTGTGTGTTGGTGTGCTTCTGTGGTTAATCGCCAAGCTTAATATTTGAGTAATGTAGTCACTTCCCGCCGCAGGTCTTCGACCCAGGGCAAAACCTCTTCCTCCAACGAAACCGCTGAAGCGACAAACGAGTCCTTCGCGCCGACGCGAAGCACGGGCGCATCAAGGCAATCGAAGCAATTTGCCGCGATGCGCGCAACCACTTCCGCGCCCCATCCCAGCGTCACGGAATCTTCGTGCAGCACCAGAACGCGATTGGTTTTCTTCACACTGTTGAAGACCATTTCGTCGTCCATCGGAACAATCGTTCTTAGATCGACGACTTCCAGATCGAACTCATCGGCGATCTCGAGGGCGGTGTAAACAGTTGCGCCCCACGTGACAATGGTCGCCGCATTTCCCTGCCTCTTGATTTTTCCTTTACCAAAAGGAATCAAGTAATCCGCATTGGGCTCTCTCGACTTCGAGGAGATGTGGCGATAAAGCCGTTTGTGCTCGAGGAACAGGACGGGATCGTCGCATCGGGCAGCCGTCTTGATCAGACCCTTGGCATCCTCCGCATTGCTTGGGAACACGATGTACCAACCGGGCGTGTGCGCATACAGCGCCTCGACACATTGCGAATGGAACGGACCGCCCTTGATGCGCCCCCCGCAAGCCATCCGCACAACCACTGGATTGGACCACTCGCCATAGCTCCGCCAGCGCAGCGTTGGGATCTCATTCCGCATTTGCATAAAGCCTGGCCACGAGTAGTCGGCAAACTGGATTTCGACGATCGGCTTGTAGCCTCCGATCGCCATGCCGCCTGCGACTCCAACAATGCTGGCCTCAGCTAGCGGCGAGTTCTGAACGCGGTCCGGGTACTCGTTAGTTAAGCCGCGCGTGACGCCGAAGACTCCACCTTTCGGATCCGCGATGTCCTCGCCCCACATGACGATCTTCGGATTGCGTTCCATTTCTTCGCGCATTCCGCGATTCAGCGCTTCGATCATGGAGATCGTATCTTCCGACACATAAACCGGCGGCTTCTCTTCAAAGAACGGTGTCTGGTCACTGTAGATCCTCGTCGTAATCCGGCCGATTTCCGGCGGTGGCGCGGCATCGGCTTCATCCGCGGCTTTGTTGACTTCCGCCTGGATGTCGGCGCGCATCTTTTCGATCTGGTCCTCCGACATGATGCGGTGTCTCAGCAGATATCGCTGGGTCTGCATGATCGGATCGCGCTCGCGCGCTCGGGCGAGTTCTTCCTGACTCCGGTATTTCGTCTGGTCGTCGGACGAGGAGTGCGATTCCAGCCGAACGACCGCCGCTTCAATCAGTATCGGCCCGCCCCCTTGGCGCATGCGCTGAATGAGTCCAGGCACAACCTGATACATCGTTTCGTACCAGGTGCCATCCACGTGATAGCTCGGCATGCCGAAGGCCGCCGCCAGCCGGTGAATCTCGGAACTTGTCTGCGAATGTTGAGGGACGCTGATCGCATAACCGTTGTTTTGAATCAAGAACACGACCGGCAGTTCTTCGCGCGTAGCCCAATTCACCGCCTCGAAAAATTCAC
>QHXA01000849.1 GCA_003222755.1 Acidobacteriota bacterium | reverse complement strand
GGCGACAAACTTTATAGAACGAGATGGGCAATTCTCTCCCGACGGAAAATGGATCGCGTACCAGTCGGATGAATGAGGCCGCTTTGAGATTTACATCCAGCCGTTTCCTGGGCCGGGCGGAAAGTCCCAAATCTCTAAAAACGGCGGCGCTCAGGTACGTTGGCGGCGCGACGGCAAGGAACTGTTCTATATCGGGCTGGATGGCCGGCTCATGGCGGTCCCGATCCAAGTCGCAGCAAACGGTCAAACCATCGCCGGCGTGCCCGTTCCGCTCTTCGCCACGCACATCGGTGGCGCGGTGCAAGGCGTTAGTACACAGCAATACGTCGTGTCTCCGGACGGACAGCGGTTTCTGATGAACACGGTCACGGATGAGGGTACGTCGCCGATTACCGTCATCCTGAATTGGAAGGCCAAACCCTAATCTAGGCTTTAGCCCGCACCGCGGAGCGGTGCTAGGAATTAGCCAGGGGTACGCGTTTTTCGCGTACCCCTGGAATACGTCGACAACTCAGGAACCCGCACCCTGGCACCCCGAAGAGTGTCGAGGATTCCTCGCACCCTTTCAGGGTGCCGCTGTTCTTGGTTTTCGACAACCGGAGGTTGCGCTCGCTCCCGCTCGCTTAACCCCCGGCTAATTTCCTGACACGCCTCCGGCGTGCGCAAGATCGATAAACTTCTTCTCTGGGCCGCGCGAATTATCGATCAGCTGCAGGCGTCGCTGTTTTGGGAGACAACAATGTCTCGAGAGCCGCGAGTCGGCTTTGCAGTGAGCGAATAGTTTCGGCCTGCTCTTGCAACTGCTCGTTCTGCTTCTTCATTTCAAGATTCTGTTTCTGTAGCTCGTTCAGCAGCATTGGCGTCAGCTTCTGATATTGGATGGTCTCAAGTTGTCCGTCGGCGCCCTTCACAACCAGGTCGGGAAATACTTCGTCGACCTCTTCGGCAATCAGACCGTAGTCGAGTGGCTTCGATCCGTCGGCGTATGGCTTTTTGTACTGGAAGGTGACTGGCCGCAGCCGGTACAGTCCACTGCTGGTTTCGCCCATGTCGTGAATGTCTTCTTTGAATCGGCGCGAGGAGTTGATCGTACCGAGTTGTCCGCTGCTGTCGATCACAACGTCCACTGCATCGCTTCCACCCGTGGTGACACCGCGGACTCCGGCCAGAAACAGCTGACTGTGTCCGGGTAGAATGTCGCCGGCTCCAGTTCCGATTCGGATGGTGTTGGTGTCTCCGGAAGCCCCTGGGTTTCCGATATGAATGTTGTTGCTGGTGCTGGTGATTCTGCTCGCGGATCGATTGCCGATCGCGATGTTGTTGTCCCCGGTGGCATTGTTGACGAGCGCCTGGTATCCGACGGCAGTGTTTGAAGATCCAACAGTTGCTTGCAGAGCGCCAAGGCCGACGCCTGTATTGACGGTTCCTAAATTGTGAAGGAACAGCACCCCACTCTTCCGGATACTCCCCGGCAACTCGATGTCGCCGTCCGAGCGCACTGTGAAACGGCTAGTTCCCGCTGTGGTAATACTGAAGGTACCCGTGCCGGAAGAAAAGATACCGGTGCCCGCATCTTCTGAGAAACTCAGCGAGGGCGTCGCAGGGCTGCCCGTTGCCAGCGTGATCCCGCCCAGGGGCGCGTAATAACCGTTGATATCGATGATAATGTCCGTGTTCTGACTCGCGTACACGTCCACCGAACCGCTGGTTCCGGCCGGCACAATGGCTGCGTTGGCGATCACGGTCGCAACATAGCTGTTCAAGGTCGCGGCATTCGGCCGCGCCTGCCCCGTGGGCCATACCGTGATGTAATCGAGAAATCCAGCGGGGACCACTGCGATGTTAACTGAGTACGCCTGGGCTATGGACGGAATCGGGCACGTGGTACTGGATTGAAAAGGGAAGGTCCGGCTGAATCCACCAACGAGGCTCGGCAGGCCGAAAGCACCCGGGAATCCCGATCCTACCCGCGTATCGACGATGCGGCAGGGCGTCATCGCGACGAACACGAGCGAACCGGCGGGTGTGGTGGATAACGCAGTTGCATCGCTCGACAGCGCGCTGAACCTATCCGGTTTCACTGCTGCCTGTTGCTCGGCGCGTGTGGGTTGCCAATACAGCGGAGCCGGCCAGTTTTTCAGCGGAACAGCATTAGACTGCATCTGAGCGGTCACGATCACAGGGACGGTAATCAGAAGAAAAACAGCGCAATGGATATTCTTCCGAGACATTCGAGTCCTCCTTTATCGCAGTGAGTATCACGTTTGACGCGGCTGCAGACAGCTTTCCGACCTGGTCTCCGGTGGAAGCCGCATCGCGTTCAGCCGGCGCTCATAGACCACGCCTACAGT
>QHXA01000012.1:724-8529 GCA_003222755.1 Acidobacteriota bacterium | reverse complement strand
GGCGCCAGTTCAAGGCCCAGCTTCGGATGAACTTTCTATGCTTGTCCCGTCGTAATGTCCGCTGCCTTAAAAGTTCATCCGAAGCTGGGCCTTGAACTGGCGCCTCTGGTCTCCCTTGTCCTGAATAAATCCGAACGGGCTTGTCTCGTTGATGTTGAAATTCGGATTGTTTGGCAACGGATGATTGAAAATATTCGTCGAATCGACGCGGATTTGAAGAACCTTGGATTCGCGAATCCGAATGGATTTGCTAATGGCCGCATCGAAGCTCCACTGTCCCGGCAAGTACATCGTCGTCGAGCCCAGCGTGCCTCTCTTACCGGGCTGAGGATTTTGAAGAACAAGCTGGCCTGTCTTTGCATCTGTGACCGCTTGTAATGTGCAATAAGCGCGGAGCTCTGCAGCCACCAATCCGCATTGGGGATCAGCAACCTTTATAAACGAGCTACCAAAGTAATTCCCGAAGTCGCCGTTCCACTCCACGTTTCCTTTGTTCACCGAGAACGGTCCCAGCACATCCGCAACCCCGTTTGCGTATAGCATATTGGCCGCAGTGACGCTCGTAGGGCTGCCCGTACTCAGATTGACGATAAAACTTGTTTGCCAGCCCTCAGCCAGCCGCGCCGCCCATCCGGAGGTGTTGTGGAAAAACAGTCTGTTTGGCCCGAACGGCAATTCGAAAACTCCAAAAGACCGGAAGTCATGCGTCACGTGGTTCGCATTGAGACGGTAATCCTGATTTCTTTCGGTGGGGTTCGTATAGCCGGTGGATGGAACCTCCAAAGCCCTCGACCAGACATAGGTCCCCTGGAAACTGAGACCCTGCGTTGGCCGCAACGTGCCTTGCACCTGCATCGAGTGGTAGGTCGAATTGCCGGAGTTCGTGTAGTAATTCGCCTGGTTCAATTGCGGATTAGCCGTGATCCAGTTCTCCGGGAACAATCCGGCCGGCACCACGAGACCTCCGGTTAGGGTGGTCCCGCCGGGTACGTTGAATCCCTTGTTGGCGCGGCGAAGCACGGTGCCCCGCTCTCCCGGCACACCGACAACAGCTCCGGCAGCACCGCTTCCGGTCCCGTTATATACGTTCAGCGCGTTCGCCACCATAGCGTAATTACCGTTGGCAAGATCGCCTCGGAATGTCGAACTCGTGCGCAGATGCGCGGACCCTCGTTGCGTCCGACCATCGATGGGAGCACACAATGCTGTCGGGTTTGACGAATCGCATCCGCGCACACCGGGATTGAGGTTCAATCCCAGGAACATTTGATCCAACAGCGGCACGTCCTCGCCCCTGCGTGTGCGCTCGAAGGCGTCGAAGAGGGTCGGGTTATAGAAGACATTGGGCGAATTCAGGTCATAGTTTCCATTCAGCTTCAAGCCTCGTGTGCCGATGTAACGAACGTCGAGGTTGAAGTTCCGCGAAATATCCCGCGTTACGGAGAGCGTGTAATTTTGAACGTAAGGCGAGGCGTAGTTGTAGTCGAACGCATTGGCATTCTGATTCAGCTTCAGCAGCGGGATCGGCTGCATCGGTAAGCCGTTCGGAGGTATTGGCACCAAGCCCGCCAGGTTTCGGAGATCGAAGTAAGTTCCATCCGTCGGCCCTTGCGTCTGCGCGAGGTTCAGAAAACCCTGGTTGATAAAAATGCTGTTAACGAGAGTCGAGAGACTGGCGCCCTTGATGTACGTTATCTGGTATCCGCCGCGGATATTGGTTTTCTGTTTCCCGAACCATGGAAGCTGCCAGGCAAAACCTGCCGCGGGACCGAAGTTGTTCCAGTCATCTTTGTAGAGGGACTTGCTCGGATTGGGCGTCTTGGGGCCGACGAGTTCCATCTGCGTCAGAAGGTTCAGATCCACCGGATTGTCGGTGCGCATCCATCGATCGAAGCTTCGACCGGACACTCCGAACAGCGCGATGCCGCCTCCGACGGGCGACGGCGTGAGTCCGGCGCCCTCATACGGCACGCCATAGTATTCGTAGCGCACCCCGAGATTGAGAGTAAATGAGGGATGCACTTTCCAATCGTCCTTGAAAAACACTGAGAAGTCCTTTTGGTGAGCGTCGGTTAGTTTGCGGGTATGGTCCAGATAGCTGCTCCACTTCGTCAGCTGGTCCGGCGTTTCGATGTAGTAATACTGCTGAGCGTTATTCAGCGAGCCGGCAAGAAAATACAGAAGCTGGTTCGCCATTGTTTCGTTATTGGAGACGAAGCCGGGAATGCTGGAATTGTTCCTGAACACCTGGGTCGGGTTTAAACCCGCGCCGCCCGTGGCTTTCGGAATTGGCGCTGTCGGCGTTTCATATCCTCTGGAATAAGCAACGCGAAAATCGGCGCCGCCTCTAAACGCGTGTTTGCCCTTGGTCCAGCTGATCGTGTCCGAGTAATCGAATAATGGCGTGTGATTGCCTTGTTGCGCGCAATCGGTCTCGCAGCTGAAATAGTTTCCATTCACCTGAAAATTCATTGGCATTGTCGAGCCGATCATCGCTGGAACATAAGCGATGGGGAACCCCTGACCTCCTTGTTGTAGCAGGGAAAGAGGCACCTCGCGCTGTTTCGCGTCAGGCACTTCCCAGGGCGCCCAGACGTAGTGCCAGTTGGCGCGATATCCAAAGCGCGCTTCGTTCAGCAGCGACGGCGTCAAAGTCGAAGTAAAGTTAACCGTCAGCACCCGGGGACGCCGAATCGTCGGTGAAGAGTATCCGCCGGGCCACTGTACCGTTGGATTTCGGATGTATTCGTTGTCGACCCATTGAAAGCTGTAATTGGCTGCCAGTTTGTGGCGGGCACTGAAGGTGTGGTCTATCTTGGTATTGATTTGCCTGTTGTCCGCATCGAAGCTGGTACCCGATGCGGTCCCGAGGTTCGCATTTCCGTGTGCGCTTCGCACCCACTGATGGATGCCGGTATTCAGGCCATCGCCGCCGTCGAAAATATTGGCGTGCGGCATCAATGCGAGGTATTTCTGGCTCACTCCGGCGGGGTCCATTCGCGGGCGAAGCGGATCCCACGCAGCACCTTGTACAGTCGCATCCGAACAATCGGACCTCGCCGGCGTATTCAAAAGTGGACCGAACACACTGAAGTATCGGAGCTGGCCCGTGTACGGCGTGCCGTCTGCATTCGTTGCTGGCCGCACCGGATTCCCGAACGAATCCACGGACGCAATCGTCGGATTTGCGCCGGCTCTGCTGGTCGCCGTGTTGATATTGCCATTTGCCCAGCCATCCCAATACCGGAAGATGCCGTTTCTCGCACAATCGGTGAGTACGGCGGGCCTCATCGTATTTCGCTGGCGCTCGAACTGCTGGCCCCAGAGGGCAAAGAAGAACGTCTTGTTCTTTACAATGGGGCCACCAAGACTTGCCGTGTATTCATTCCGATTGATCCAGGCCGGCCTGCCGGGAGTCCAGACACCGCGCACGATTTGTTTGTTGTTGCTCCAGGTATTCGCATCCAGCGCGGAGTTCCGGACGTTCCACACGGCGCTTCCGCGGAATTCGTTTGTCCCGGAACGAGTGATGATTTGAACCTGCCCGTTGCCCCGCCCAAGCTCAGCATCCACCGGCGTGAGAATGACGCGGAATTCGCCGACCATGTCGGGATTAATTAATGTGGTGGAGCCGACACCGTTTTCGTACCGCCCTTCCTGCACGCTGATACCGTCTCGCACCGTGTTGACGTAGTTGGTGCTGATGCCCGCAAATGTCGTGGATATCCCAAGGCCGGCGCCGCGTACTCCCGGCATGGTCTTCATCAAATCGAGAACGTTAGTGCTGACGAGAGGAAGGTCGCGAACCTGCCGTTCCGGTAAGACCTGCCCGATTGTCGGCGACGTTTCGGCGAGCAATGCGGTTCTCTCGGCCGTCACCTCCACGGCTTCCGTCACCGCACCAACTTCCAGCGTGAAGTTGTATCGCGCCGCCGTATTGGCGCCGAGTTGTACGTCGTTGTAAACCTGCGTACGAAAGCCCGGCAGCTCCGCGCTGAGTTTGTACGTTCCAGGCAAGAGGCTCGGAACGTTGTATGCTCCGGACTCGTTCGTCACGACCGTGGTCGCAACACCCGTTTGCGTGTTTAACGCAGTTACGGTCACGCCCGGAATGAAGGCGCGAGAGGGATCCTGGACGAATCCACCCACAGACGCGTTACCGGTTTGTGCGAACGCAGCATTTGTTTGGATGAGACACAGCAATACGGTTATCGCGACGGGTACTTTACGCATGGCTCCCCCAGTTGAAGTGGGTTCCTTATACAAGCTGTCTCGAACACGCGCAACAACAAACGAGCGCTAAAGCCCGCGACCGCACACCGGAGGCGTGCAAGGAAGCCGGGGGTTAAGCGAGCGGGAGCGAGCGCAACCCCCGGTTGTCTGAAACGAAACAGCCGCACTCTGGAGGGGAGTCCAGGACGACTCGCACCCCTGCCGGGGTGCGCATTCCGTTAAGTTCGTTAGCCGGGAGTACGCGCACAAAAAACGTGCGCGTACTCCCGGCTAATTTACTTGCACGCTCCGGTGCGAATCGGCCTGCCTCATTATTTGAACGCCAGCAGCTCGACGTCGAACACCAGCATGCCCTTCGGCGCATCCGGGCGCGCTGAATTGTCATAGGCGAGACTGCCGGGAATCCAGAAGCGACGCTTCTCGCCGACCACCATGAGTTGCAATCCCTCTGTCCAACCTTTGATTACTCTGTCGAGCGGGAATGTTGCCGGCTGGCTGCCTATAGACGTGTCGAACATTTTGCCGTCGGTGGTCCATCCCGTGTAATGAACAGTGACCTGTGACGTGCTCTTGGGATGTTCCTTACCCTTGCCCGGAACGAGAACCTTCGATGCGAGCCCGGATGCGGTTTTCTGTGCATCTTTGGGCGGCGCAGCGACGTCGGCCGGGGCTGGAACAGGCTTGGCGGCTTGCGGTTCCGCCGCAACAGGTATTGCAAGTGCGGCAATCAAAAGCGTACAGATGAATGCAATTCTCATAAATAACCTCCGCTGTTCATCGCCCGCTCTTGACGTATTTTTTCAGCGTCTGTGTCGTGGTTTCGCCAACGTAGATGTTGCCCATTGCGTCGGCCGTGACACCTTCCATGCCCGCGTTGTTGTTCTTATCGGGTTCGGGTTCGACAAACGGAATGAATGCCGTGACCTTTCCATCCTTCGCGCTGCCAACCCTGAGTCCTCTTTTGAAACCTGGATTCAACATCGCGTTCGACTGGGAATCGGCGACATAAATCACGTCATTCTTGTCTATAAAGACTCCGCTCGGGCGGCCGAACTGCTTCCATTGATCGAGGAAGCGGCCATCTTGATCGAAGATCTGGATGCGGCTGTTCGCACGGTCAGCGACGAAAAGCCGTCCTCGGGAATCCATCGCGATGCTATGCGGCGTGTCCATCTCGCCCGGGCCAGAGCCTCTCTTACCCCACGCCTTGATGAATTTCCCGTCCTTGGAAAATTTCACAATACGCCCGTTGCTATTTGCCACATGCCCATCGGAGACGAAGATGTCTCCATTCGGCGCAACGACTACATCGGTCGGACCATTGAAGGTGTCGGGGCCTTCCGCGGCAACGCCGGCCTTGCCGAGCGTCATTAAGACTTTTCCATCCGGACTAAACTTGAAAACCTGCATCCCCTTTCCATCTTTTGCCTGCGCGTCGGTGAGCCAAATATTCCCCTCGCGGTCTATCGTCATCCCATGCGGCTGTACGAACATTCCCTTGCCGTAGCTCTTTAGCAGCTTGCCGGAAGGCGCAAATTGCAGAATAGTCGGATCGCTCCGGTGGAAAACCCAAATGTTGCCTTGCGCATCCGCGTCGGCAGAGATAACCGCTCCCCACATGATGCCCGCCGGAAGCTGGGGCCAACCCTCTGCGATGCGGTAGGGATTGTCTTGCGCGTGCACCGCCATTGCAAACACGACCATTACCGCGACGGCGGGTACAACACGCCTGATTTTCATTTGAAGTGCATGCGACATTTCACTGCCTCCTTATCATTCATGGATAGGTTCTTGGTGGATGCGGGATAATACCACGCGCGATGACGGACACGGCAGTAACACATCTGGAATGCAGCCGGACGGGTGAGCGTTTCGCAGCCGGGACAGTGCACAACGTGAGTACTGCCGGCTGGCCGCTCCTAGTCCGGTACGACCTCGAAACCCTTAAACAGCGCTGGGATCGTGACTCTTTGGCCGATGCGCCACGATCGATGTGGAGATATGCGCCGTTGCTGCCGGTGCGTCTGAAAGAACACATCATCTCGTTACAGGAGGGGTTTACTCCGTTGCATCGAATCCATCGCCTGGGCGATCACCTGCAATGCGATGACCTCTGGCTTAAAGACGAAGGCGTCAACCCCACGGGCTCATTCAAAGCGCGTGGACTCTCTTGCGCGATCTCGATGTGCGTGGAACTGGGCATCACCAAAGTCGCCATTCCAACCGCCGGCAACGCGGGCGGCGCGTTGGCCGCCTATGCTGCAGCCGCAGGTATCGAGGCGCACGTGTTCATGCCTCGAGATGTACCTCTCGCGAATTTTCTGGAAGCGAAAGCGTTCGGCGCGAAAGTCACTCTTGTCGACGGACTGATCAGCGATTGCGCCAGGCGTGTTGCGGACGGGAAGGCCACCGAACAATGGTTCGATCTTTCGACTCTGAAAGAGCCTTATCGCATCGAAGGCAAGAAGACGATGGGCCTCGAAGCTGCCGAGCAGTTCGGTTGGGACGTACCCGATGCGATCTTCTACCCGACAGGTGGCGGCGTAGGAATGATCGGCATGTGGAAAGCGTTTCGAGAGCTCGAGCAACTGGGCTGGATCGGACCGAAGCGTCCCAAGATGATCGCGGTCCAGGCCGAAGGCTGTCAGCCGATCGTCCGCGCGTTCGAGCAGAACGCCGAATTCAGCGAATTCTGGCAAGGCGCATCCACACTCGCAAGCGGACTGCGTGTGCCGAAACCGCTGGGAGATTTTCTCGTTCTCCAAGCGGTGCGCCAAAGCGGCGGAACCACACTGGCTGTATCCGATGCTGAAACGATGGACGCCTGTGAAGAACTTGCCTCGCGCGAGGGCTTGTTTGTAGCTCCCGAAGGCGGCGCCTGCATCGCCGCGCTAAAAAAGCTGAGACGTTCGGAATTCCTCGGCAGGAAAGACCGCATTCTCATCTACAACACGGGCTCCGGATACAAATATCTAGAAGCGTGGTCGCAGCGTTACGGCAGTCCCACGGGCGGATAATCGCCAAGCGGACGTCATACACTAATGCGCTGGCGCGGGCTGGTGTTTTAGTTCTTCCGTCCAGTTCAGGACGATGCGGAGAGTGGCAGGGAAGAGTAATTTCAACTCGTCGGCCGGTACGGGATCGGGTTCAAGCATGAGAAACCGACCATCGGCAGCAATGTCCCAGCTTCTAATGATGCCGGTGCGAGCAAAACGCCCTTCAAATAGCTTCACGGGCTGCTGGGGAATGAATTCGTTCCCGGCGATCTTGAATCGTACGGAGATCACCTCGTTCCGTGCTCCTAAGCTTCGATAAAAAAGTTCCTGACCAACTCGAGACCACAGGGGCTCTGCAGCTCCATCGGTGGTTATCAACACTCGCTTACCAGGTCCCGGATACGGCTGAACGTAGAGTTCACTTCGACCGGACTCGTCTGAACAATATGCGATCCAGTGGCCGTCCGGTGAAAATTCCGGATAGGTCTCGTTGAATCGCGAGTTCAATAAAGCCCGAGGCCGGTTCGGCTGATTGACTTGAACGAGGTAGATGTGTCTCGATGTAATGCCCGACTC
>QHXA01000012.1:0-518 GCA_003222755.1 Acidobacteriota bacterium | reverse complement strand
CCCTCCGAGGTCTGCCTTTCCTGCGTTCCTCGAATGGGGTCCAGGATCCAGATGTCTCTATCAACGTAGTTTTCAGAAAATGCGATACGCCCATCGTTCGACACGCGAACCGAAAGCCGGCTCATCGGCCTGGCCGCTATTGGGGCAGCAGTGCCTTTCCGATCCACCCATACGACCGGAGACAGGATGGGCGGGTCGATAGAACCCGGCGCGTATACTAGAGTTCCCGTCTCGGAAACGGTGAACTGCGCTGCGCCCGTTGTAGCATCTACGTTCCGGCCATAGGTCGCACTCACGACTCCGTCGAGAACGGGAATCGGATCACCAGAGACGGAGAGTTTCTTCGGATCGAAGGACACTGCAAACAATTTCGTCTGCCTCGCAAATACGAGGTAGCCGTCCACGTATCTGGCGTCGAGCGCATTCTCAAGCAGCAACTTGCGGTGGTTCGTGTTCAGAGATTTCACCCAGATTTGAGCTCGCTTCCAATCGGGCGTGACGTTCGAATACCGAAGGAC
>QHXA01000011.1 GCA_003222755.1 Acidobacteriota bacterium | reverse complement strand
CCGGCATGGCGGGTGCTTTTTGCGGTGCTGATTTGGGTGACGTCGATATTGGTCGCGATCTTGGCGCCGTTTTCATCTTTCCACTGGACGGTGAGTTCGGATCCTTCCTTTCCAACTAAATTGCGGACGGCTGTGTTGCTGATGCTCGTGGATTTGGGTGTGTTGGTTTGCGGCTGATTCGCAAGTCCCGATACCATGGTGCTATCGTCGAATTTGAGCGTCTGCACCATTCCATTGGCGACCCGGATCGCGATCGTCTTACCAGTCATGTCCACTCGTACTAACTCGCCTTTCAAATCGTGATTGGCCTTGTTATTCAGAGCCGTAGGCGCGGGACGCGGTTGATACGGATCGCGATCATTGCTCGCGTGGACTCCTTGTTCACGCTGACATGCAGCCAGCATGAAGCCCGAGAGAAAAAAGAAGAGAGAAAAAACCGTGAACTTCTTCATGAATCCTTACCTCCAATCACGGCCCATACGCCGCGGAGTGCGCTCTTCGGTCTCGCCGTTTCCTCCTCCCGATCCTTCCGTTTCATTCCGAGTCCCCTGAAGAGCGCCCTCCTCGGCGAGGCGCCGCGCCGTGACCGCAAGCCGCACGGTCTCGCGTGCCTGCGCAGCAATTTCGGGCCTGGGCTTTCGCGCCTGCCAAAGCGCCAGCGTTTCCTGCAGCGCGCCCTGCGCTCGCGCGAATTCAGCGCCAGCGAGTCTGGCCGCGCCGGCGCGCCGCGCAAGGCGGACAGCAGTGAACGCCTGTTTGACTTCGCTGTGAACCTGGCCCTTAGCTTCCTTAGCATCGTCCAAAGTTGAGCGCGTGAAGTTGTAAACACCTTCGAGGAGTTCTTGTCCAACGGTGCGGCCATTCGCGTTAGGTTCGTTCTCCAGCACGACGAATGCGCTGGGAGACCTGACCAGATAATGCGGTTCAGCAGTCACAAGAATCCCGAATTCTGCGGCAGGCGTTGAAGTCCGAAGCGCTGCTTCACTGCCATCGAGTGTGAATTCGCCGAGATTCTCCGCCGGCCCCCCGGGCGGCACGACCCAAAGCACGTACGTGTTGTAGTCGCCACCAAACAACGACGCCGGCTTCATCGACTCCAGTTTGACATCGATTTCCGTCGTGCCGCCCTTGCGTTCCACTCGTGCGGCACCGCTCGCCTCCGGCAGCCGATCCGTGGAACGCAGCGCAATTCGTACACTTGCGCCGGTGCAATTGATCGTTGAAAGTTGGAGCAAGGAATCGGCTTTTGCAACGCCCGTCGGATTGTAAAACTGCACTAGGAAGACACTAAAAAGGACCGCCCAACCGATGCGCATCGAACTCCCCGCCAAAATACGTCGCATACGGTCTTCCAAAGCGAAGTGAATGAAGTTAGAGGACGGTGTGGTCAGCCACGAGTCGCAAAACCGGGAAGAACTCCCCTGGCGACAAGATCAAAACAGCCCCAATTGCGCCGGACCGGGCCGGCAGAATGCCTTCGCCGATAATGTGGGTCTTTGAGAGTTCAAGCCGAGTTTTCGGCAGGATACCTCGAACAATTCCGAAATGTGCTGCGCGTACGCGCCACTGCCCTGCATTCGCGTTCGGAAATTGGGATCATTCAAGCGGCCGCCTCGAATATCTCGAATGCGATTGAGAATCTTTTCTTTCTGCAATGGACGGTGCAGCGCCAGCCACTCTTCGAAAAGCGGCGCAACACCATAGGGCAGCCGCAGCGGCACGTATCCGGCAGCGATTGCGCCCGCTTTCGCAACGGTCGAAAGGATGGCAGGAATCTCGTGGTCCGTCAGACCGGGAATGACCGGTGCGACCAATGTACCAACGGGAACGCCCGCTCGAGCAAGAGACTCGATCGCAGCGAGCCGCCTGCCCGGCTGTGAAGCGCGAGGTTCCAGCTCCCGCGCGAGCTCGGAATCGAGCGAAGTCACGGAAAGGAACACCAAAATCCCGTCGAACCTCACTAATTGACTCAGCAGGTCAATATCTCGGGTGACGAGTTCGCTTTTCGTAATGATCACTACGGGATTGCGAAATTCAACCAGCACTTCGAGACATCGGCGCGTCAGTTGTAATCGCCGTTCGATCGGCTGGTACGCGTCGGTGACTCCGCTGATAGCGATGACCTGCGGTTCCCATCGCGGCGACGCAAGCTCGCGCCGCAGCAACTCTGGCGCGTCCTCCTTCACCAGAATTTTCGTTTCGAAGTCCAGACCGGCGGAAAACCCGAGATATTCGTGGTTGGGCCTCGCATAGCAGTAGATGCAGCCATGCTCACAACCGCGATAGGGATTAATACTTGCGCTAAAGCCGACGTCGGGACTGTCATTGTAATTGATGATGCTTCGGGTTTCGTCCCTCAGGAAAATTGTTTGGGCGGACGGATCTTCCGGCTCATCCCACTCGGATCGCTGGTAGGACGTTTTCTCGAATCGATTTGCAGGATTACTCGCGGCTCCGCGGCCCCGAACCTTTTCCGTGCCCACCGGCGTATTATAATGCCCCACGATGGATCAGTTGGAACGCCTCGCGGAACTGGCACGCGATTTTCACAGGCGCGGTTGGGCTTTGGGCACCAGCGGAAATTTCAGCGCCGTGATGGACCGCGCCCCTCTCCGCGTTGCCATTACAGCCAGTTCAGTGGATAAGAGCCGCCTTTCGCTTGACGACATTCTGGAAGTCGGCGTCGATGGCAAGGTGTTGAGACCAGCGCAAGCGAAGCCGTCGGCCGAAACACTGCTGCACATTGTAATTGTTCAAACTTTGGGTGCCGGGGCTGTGCTGCACACGCATTCGGTTTGGAGTACGATTCTTTCGGATTACCACATCGGGCACGGTGGGTTTTTCATCGAAGGCTACGAAATGCTCAAGGGCTTGGAAGGCATCAAAACGCACGAGCATCGTGAATGGGTGCCCATTCTGGAAAACAGCCAGGACATGGAAGCGCTCGCGGCTGAGGCGCGTCGGATGATAGAGGAAAATCCGGAGATTCACGGTTTCTTAATACGCCGCCACGGTATGTACACGTGGGGCAGGGATCTGCCCGAAGCCGCACGGCACGTTGAAATCCTCGAATTCCTGTTGGAGTCTATTGGCAGAAGACAGATGATGGAGCCGCAATATTGAATCGTATAAGGAGCACGTATGGCAGTACTTCGAATTTCTGAGGAACATCGGACGATTTCCGGCAGAACTGAGGTGGCAAAGTATTTGGAAACCATGGCCATCGATTATGACGTTTGGAAACCGTCACATCCGCTCAGCTCAAGCGCGTCGCAAGAGGAAATTCTCGAGGCGTACTCTACCGAAATCGAGAAGCTCAAAGCAGCCGGCGGTTACGTGACTGCCGACGTCATTAATGTCAATCCGCAAACTCCGAACCTGGATGCGATGCTCGCCAAATTCAGCCGCGAACACTGGCACGACGAAGATGAAGTACGTTTTGTCGTCCAGGGTCGAGGCTTGTTTCATGTGAATCCGAAGACCTCGCCGGTTGTCGGTATTGAAGTCGAGCCGGGCGATCTGATCCGAGTCCCGCGAGGTACGCTGCACTGGTTCGACCTCTGCTCCGATAAGCAGATTCGCTGCATCCGGTTGTTCCAAGATCCCGGCGGCTGGACCCCCTGGTACACGGACAGCGGCGTTGATGAAAAGTTCGAACCTGTCTGCTTCGGGCGCTCTTTCGTCGCGTGATACGTGGGATTCTTCTCGACATCGAAGGCACGACGACACCGATCGCCTTCGTATATCAAGTTCTCTTCCCTTACGCACGCCGGCATTTGGCTGCTTATGCGCGCAGTGCGGATTTAACCGATCTCAGACGCGAATACGAGGCTGACGTCCGCGGCGGCAATGATCCGCCCGATTGGTCCATCGATCCTGTTCCATATATTCACTGGCTGATGGACCAGGATCGAAAATCGACGGGACTCAAACGAATTCAAGGCGAAATCTGGCTGGCGGGATATCGGAACGGCGAGCTGCATGGTGAAGTGTTCAATGACGTCCCGCCGGCGCTCCAGCGGTGGCACGCGGCGGGAATCGATGTTCGGATCTTTTCATCCGGTAGCATTCTCTCCCAACGGCTGGTTTTCTCCACAACTGCCTCCGGCGATCTCACCAAATATCTCAACGGTTATTTTGATACAACGACAGGTCCAAAAAACGAGGCGGCGAGCTATCAGCGAATCGCAAATACGTTCGGCATTCCCGCCTCAGAGATTCTCTTCGTATCCGATGTTACACGCGAGTTGGATGCTGCTCGTGATGCCGGCATGCAAACGCTGTTGTGCGTCCGGCCCGGTAATCACCCTCAACTGTCACACACGCACAAAGTGATCACAACGTTCGCGGATATTTAGCGGACCAATTCTGGCCGGACACATTTTCAGAGGCAAGGACTACCACCGCGATTGCTTCGCGAAACTCCTAACGTCAACCCACCGCGGAGCGGTGCTAGGAAATTAGCCAGGGGTACGCGTTTTTTGCGTACCCCTGGACTGCCCAAGAAGCCACGAACCGCACCCTGAAGGGGTGTCGAGGATTCCTCGCACCTTTCAGGGTGCGGACGCTTGTTGACGTTTTCCTTCCAGAGGTACGCAAAAAACGCGTACCCCTGGCTAATTTCCCTGCACCGCTCCGCGGTGCCGGCGTGCGCAAAAGTGCGCATGCTCTACCGCAAATTGGGTTCCGGTCGCGGCGCGTTCGGCCAATTAAACAGCTTGGCCTGAAGCTGCCGTGCTTTATCGAGATGCATCTCGAGCCTCGGCAGTACGTCGTTCACGTACTTCTTCACATCCGCATTCTGCGCGATCGCCTGATGATCCCGGAACAATTCAACGGCTTTCTCGTGGTCACTGACCATTTTGTTCGCGAATTCACGATCGAACTCCGGGCCTGTCAGGCTATTCATCCGGTTCATATCCTGCTGTGTTTCCGCAGCTACCGTTTTGGGCGGCTGGACATTCTTGTCGATCATCAGGTCCGTCAGATCTTCGAGCGTGTTCTTGTGGTCGCTCTGGATCATATTCGCGTAGTCCTTCACGTCCTTGTTGTCAGACTTCTGAAGAGCCACTCGCGCCACGTCGATTTCACCGATGTTGGCCTGTGCGGCTTTCATCATGAAATCCTGTTCGGCTGGCGTGACCGACGGTGGGCGGTTTTCGCGCGCCGCTTCCACAGTACGGCCGCGATTACATGCAGTCAGGCCGCAAGCCGCCAATAGGAAAACCACATAGATCGCCAACTTCGCTCTCATAGTTCACCTCGCAGAGCTATCGGTACAAAAGGAAAAAGATCAGCAGAATTAAAATAATGAGCCCGATTGGAAGATACATAGAAACCCCCTATTTTGCAGAGGCGCACATTGGATGCCATGGGGCACTACGTGCACTTTTCAACAAGGTATCCAGGTATTTGCGCAGGGCTCAGGCCCGCACCTCACCGCAATACCGGTTTTGAAGCGGTAAAATTTCCGTATGCGCATTGTGACGTACAACATCCACAAGGGACGCGGAATGGATGGCCGCACGTCCATCAAGCGCATCGTTAGTGTTCTTGGGGATCTAAATGCAGACATCATTGCACTCCAGGAAGTGTTCGCCATCTGCGATTCTCACGAAGGTCAGGTGGAAATCCTCGCATCAGAGCTCGGCCTGAAGGCCGCATTCGGATGCACCCGGCATCATCATGGGCGGCCTTACGGAAACGCCATCCTCACCCGCTGGCCGATTCTCCAATCGCAAGAGATGGACATCTCCTGGCAGAGCCGCGAAAGACGCGGCTGCGTTCGCGTGGATCTAAAGGCGCCGCGCGGCACGTTGCATGTCTTCAACATCCACATGGGGACAAGCTATTTTGAGCGAAGGCATCAAGTGCGAAGCCTGCTTTCATCGAAACAGCTTCACGAGGATGTTTCGGGCCCCCGGGTTCTCGTCGGAGATTTCAATGAATGGATAAAAGGACTGACAACACGCATGCTGTCGGAGCAATTCGAAAGTCTGAATCTCGCGCTCCACGTACGCAAGCGCCGCAGCTACCCCGGACTGTTGCCGCTCATGCACCTCGACCACATGTATTTCGAACGTCCGCTGCAAGTCGAGAAAGCCGAACTCGTGCGGACCCGGCTTTCCAAAATCGCTTCAGATCATCTTCCTTTGGCCGCTACATTTTCCTGGGCGGGGCCGTGACCCTAAATACCCTAAAATGCAGCGGTGGCGCGGATTCTGCGTCACCGGGTTAAAATATGGCTATGAGTTTGAAAGAGCGCTTGTATCGCTTTCGCTCGTTCTGGATTTTTCCACTGATTGCGGCTGCTCTCGTTTACTTCACATCCCGCGCTGAACCGCAAAGCCGCAGCAGCGACTTGCTATGGCTTTTTCCTGTCGGCCTGCTGATTTGGACACTGCTGGAATATGGCCTGCACCGGTTTGTTTTTCATATTCAGATTCCTTTGCGAAATCCCCGCCTGCGCGAATTCGTAAACGCATCGCATCTGGGACATCACGCGTCGCCTCGGGATCCAAACAAAGTGTTGGTGCGGCCCACATACGGTTTGGTCATTTCATCGCTCTTGTATGGTTTGTCTTACGCGGTGTTTCGCAGCTTATTTTCAGCCGCAGGCGTAATGGCCGGCATCTGGACAGGATTCCTGTATTACGAAGCCGTCCATTACCGAGTTCATTTCAGTCTGTCCGGATCGGGCTTCATTGCGCGTCAACGCCGACCGCATTTCTACCATCACTTTACGAACAATAAACGATGTTTTGGAGTCACGTCGCCGGTGTGGGATTACGTATTCGGAACCGCTTTAGCCTCGGGTCCAAGAAACTCTCGGTCTGAAAATTCCAGTTAAATCTTTTCCGCTGCTGCTCTGGCCTCCCCCAGCTGTTCCTCGAGCCTCTCACTCCGCCGCTGCTGGTCTTTACAGTCCTGAAGCGCGTCCAGATACTGGCGTTTGAAGCGCGATATGAGCTGGTCGGCTTCTTCGATTTTGGAATTAAGTTGGCTTTGCAGTTCCGCGACTGCCTGCTTCCGCGCGGCTTGTTGAGCTTCCGGAAGCGCTTGTTCGAGAGCATTGATGCGCGCATTCAAGCGCTGGCGCTCGCTAGCAAGTTCGCTGGTAAGCACCTGAATGTCGTCCTCCAACCGCTGCCGTTCACGAGTTGCTTCCGCGAGTTTCTGCTCATATTGGGTGTGCATTTCCTGGAAGCTCTCGGTACGCACCGAGTGTCGTAAATCCGTTTCGAGATTTTTGATCCTGATATTGAGCTGCTCCCTCTCGTTGTCCCACTGATCCTTTGCGTGTTCAAACTGAAGCTCCCACTGATCAGTGATGGTTGCGGCGCGGCCCGCCGAAACCGTCGGAAGCTTGCCCAATTTTTGAAGGAGAGCGCGCCGTGCAGCTTCCTTCGGCGAAGGCGCATTCTTCAGACGTTCAATCTCGGACGTAAGCCGTCTTCGCTCGGCGTCCCACTGACTCTGCCATTCTTGTTTCGCGTCAGCAACGCGCGCTTCGACCAGTTCCCGGACGGCAGCTGTCTTGCGGATTGGATTATTGGCGCGCTCCATTGCTTCAACGGCCCTCGCCTGCATTGCTGCTATCTGCGCTTTCAGATTGTTCCTCTCGGCTTCGAACCTCTGATGCGCAGAAGCGAGATCGTGCTCGAGCTGCTCATGAGATTGAGTG
>QHXA01000010.1:14180-16256 GCA_003222755.1 Acidobacteriota bacterium | reverse complement strand
GTCCTAGCGATGAAGAGAAGAAGAAGATTGCGGAGGAAAAAGCCAAGGCTGATGCGACAAAGGTTTCATTCGAAGCTGCGCGCGCCGCGGTACTGGCTAAGAATTATGACGAAGCGATCCGCCTATTCAAGGAATCTGCGGAAAAAGACCCGACGCAGCACGTGATCTTCGCGAACCTTGCCGACGCTTATTCGCAAGCCAAAAAGTATGATGAATCCGCCGAAGCGTACAAGAAGGCCATCGAGCTGAAGCCTGACGAGGCTGCGTACTACAACAACCTCGGCATTGTGTACGGCACCGCCGGAAAAATCGACGAAGCGACACAAAATCTTCAAAAGGCCGCTGAATTGAATCCGGCCGGCGCAGGCCAGAGCTGGTACAACCTCGGCGCTGTCCTGACAAACAAAGGCCGCACCAAGGAAGCCGGTGACGCATTCAAGAAAGCGATAGAAGTCAATCCGGGAATGGCGGCTGCTTACTACCAGCTCGGTATTTCTTATTTCGGGAATCCCGCGACAATTCCGGACGCCATTCCGGCACTCGAGAAGTTCCAGCAGCTGGTAGCGGCGATGCCCAAAGACCAGCAAGCGCCGTTTGCAAATGACCTGGAAGCATCCAAGCAGTTGATCGACGCGGCGAAGCAATCCGCTCCGACCGGTTTCAAGAGCGAGAAAGCCATCGCGGAAGAGAAAGCCGCCGCCGAGGCGAAAGCCAAAGCTGACGCGGCAAAAGCGAAGAAGAAGAATTAAGAGTAACCACAAAAAAGCACAAAAAACACAAATGAGAATTTTGTGGATTTTGTGCTTTTTTGTGGCCTAAAAGAATGTTTTCCTCACGAAATATTCATTTCGCCATTCTCGGAATTATCCTCGGCGCCACTACCGGATACATTTTTGCCTTCTATCAGGTGCAAAGTTCGATGCCGCGAGCGCTTCCCTCCTCGCAGGGTTCGAACGTGCCGCAGGGCCATCCGGATCTGGCCCCGGAAGAGGTACGCCGCAGGGTCGACGAAGAACTCGCCAAGAATCCAAACAACACCGAAATCATTACCCTGTACGCGAATTTTCTCTTTAACCAGGGAAAATTCAATGAAGCCGTAGAGTGGTTCGAGAAGGCTCTTGCAGTCCAGCCTAATAATCTGGATGTGCGAACGGATCTGGCCACGGCTCTCTGGAACGCCGGGCAAAAAGATAAAGCCATGGCGGAGTATCAGCGGATATTGAAAGCTGATCCCAAGAATATGGCCACGCTGCACAACCTCGTGATAGTGCATCTCGAAGAGCGCGACTTTACGGCCGCCGAGCAGGTCCTGAAACAGATGGAATCGATTGATCCGAAGTATGAGGGCTTGGAAGCCTTGAGGAAGCGGCTGGCGGAACTGAAGAGCAAATAACTGTAGGGGCGGTCATAGACCGCCCTTACAGAGACTGAATCCGCATTCCATAAAACGAGCGGTACACGAAGACCATCGACACCGCCAGGAACACCACTGCAAACGCGGTTGTCAGACCACTCCCTTGATTCCTTGCCACCGAAACCGCGAGGTCGACCGCCAACAAGCCAAATAGTGTGGTGAACTTGATGATCGGGTTCAGCGCGACGGAGCTCGTGTCCTTGAATGGATCACCGACGGTATCGCCCACGACGGTGGCCGCGTGCAGGTCCGTGCCTTTCGCCTTCAACTCGGTTTCTACGATTTTCTTCGCGTTATCCCACGCGCCGCCGGCGTTCGCCATGAATATCGCCTGGTAGAGTCCAAACAATGCTATCGAGATCAGATACCCAATAAAGAAAAACGGGTCAAGAAACGCAAAACCCAAAGTAGCGAAGAATACCGTCAGAAAGATATTGAACATCCCCTTCTGAGCATATTTCGTACAGATCTCGACGACGCGCTTGGAATCGCTAACGGATGCCTTCGTCGTGCCTTCCAATTTGATATTGGCCTTGATGAATTCCACCGCCCGATACGCGCCCGTACTGACGGCTTGCGTCGATGCACCGGTAAACCAATAAATGATCGCGCCCCCGGCAATTAAGCCCAGAAGGAAAGGCGGATTTAAAATCGTGAGATTC
>QHXA01000010.1:11034-14121 GCA_003222755.1 Acidobacteriota bacterium | reverse complement strand
CGGTTCCAATCAATACCGGCTTGGCGGTGGCTTTAAATGTATTGCCGGCTCCGTCGTTCTCTTCCAGGTATTCTTTGGCTTGTTCAAACTTCGGCAAGAATCCAAAGTTCTTTTGGATGTTCTGATGAATACCCGGCAATTGTTCGATAGTGGAAAGCTCAAACACCGACTGTGCATTGTCTGTAACCGGACCGTATGAATCGACGGCGATTGTGACTGGCCCCATGCCGAGAAAACCGAAAGCAACGAGTCCGAACGCGAACACCGCAGGCGCTAACATCAGTCCTTGAGGAAACGATGTGCTGACGAGAAACGCAAGGCCCATCAACACGAGAATGGCGAGTCCCAGCCAATAGCCACTGAAATTGCCGGCAACAAATCCGGAAAGAATATTGAGCGATGCACCACCCTCACGAGAGGACGTGACGACCTCACGAACGTGTCGCGATTCTGTGGATGTGAAGACCTTCACGAACTCTGGAATGACCGCTCCCGCCAGGGTTCCGCACGTGATGATCGTCGAAAGTTTCCACCAGAGCGTCGTGTCACCCGCCACCTCTGGAATTAGCAGCCTGGACAAAGCATAGGTGAGTACGACAGACACGCCGGAGGTCAGCCAAACCAGTGACGTGAGGGGCGCCTCAAAATTCATCTTCTCGGCGTTCTGGTACTTCGCCTTGGCGACAGCGTGGTTAACAAAGTAACTCAGCGCGGAGGCAATAATCATCAGAATGCGCATACTGAAGATCCATATGAGCATCTGCACCTGGACAACAGGATCTTTAATCGCAAGGATAATAAACGAAATCAGCGCGACGCCCGTAACGCCATAGGTTTCGAAACCATCCGCCGTTGGGCCAACCGAATCGCCGGCGTTATCACCCGTACAGTCCGCAATCACGCCCGGGTTGCGCGCATCGTCTTCTTTGATCTTGTAAGCGATCTTCATGAGATCCGAACCAATGTCGGCGATCTTCGTGAAGATGCCCCCCGCAACGCGCAGCGCCGCGGCGCCCAATGACTCGCCAATGGCAAATCCGATGAAGCATGGACCAGCGAGATCACCCGGAATGAAGAGCAAAATGCAAAGCATCATGAACAGCTCGACGCTGATCAGGAGCATGCCGCCCGATTCCATCGGGATGGCATAGCAGGGGTATGGCTTACCTTGAAGGCTTGCGAAAGCCGTGCGTGAATTGGCGAAGGTATTCACGCGAATGCCGAACCACGCGACCGAGTAGCTGCCGGCAATTCCGATGATGCTGAATATCAGAATGATGATGACCCGAAATAGCTCGAGCTGCAGCAGGAAGCCGAAATAGAAAACGATGGAGGCCCCGATAAAGATCTCGAGGATCATCAGGAACCGGCCTTGCGTCTGAAGATATGTCTTGCACGTCTCGTAAATCAGCTCGGAAATCTCTCGCATCGAAGAATGAACCGGCAGGTTCTTCAGTCTTCGGTAGATTACCAGTCCAAAAATCATACCAAGTAGCGCGATCAGCAAGCCGCCCATCAGCAGCGTCGGACCACTGATGCCGTTCAAGAAAGTGGCTTTCGTCAGATCTGGCACGACCAGAGTCACTTCGCCACGGTGCTGCGCAGGTTCCGCGGTCTGCGCGAATACCGGCACAGAAGACGCGATAGTGAAAAGCAACATCAGGCACAACGAAACGTGGGCACGCCTGAGTAAAGGCATGATCGAAACTTCCTCCCCGGGTCAGACGTCTCAATCACCTAAATTCGGCTTCAGATCGCGACTTCGAATTTAGGTGATTGAGACGTCTGACCCCGAATTACCCCAGATTCCTGGGGTCCAGCCAATCGCGAAGTGCGTCACCCAGGAAATTAAACGACAAAACGGTCATCACCAGCGCGACCGATGGAAAGATGACCATGTGCGGCGCATCAAAAAGATGATTGCGTGCGTCGTTGAGCATCGATCCCCAACTTGGGGTGGGTGGTGCAATGCCCAATCCCAGAAAACTCAACGACGCCTCTGAAAGGATCGCCACGGCCATTCCAATGCTGGCTTGAATCAAAATGGGCTGAACGATATTCGGCAAAATATGACGAACGAAAATTCTTGGGCTGGACGCGCCCAGCGCGCGAGCTCCTTCCACAAACTCAAGCCTCTTGACCTTCAGAACCTGTCCTCTCGCGAGCCGCGCGTAGCCGACCCAACTGATGGCCACCAAAGCAAAGATCAAACGATCAAGGCCTGGTCCAAGGAAAGCCACCAGGGCGATCGCCAACAGAATTCCGGGAAAAGCCATCAATGAATTGATGACCAACACCGTCACGAATGTATCTAACTTACCACCAATGTAGCCGGCAAATCCCCCGATCAAAACCCCGGCTATTCCGGAAAGCAGAACAACTGTAGCCCCGACTCGCATGCTCACGCGCGTGCCCAGGAGGATGCGTGAGAGGATATCACGTCCCAACTCATCGTTTCCAAACGGATGCTTCCAGGACGGCCCTTCCAGACGGTCCGGCAGCGTTTGAGCGGCGGGATCGTACGGCGCCAGCCAAGGCGCGAACAGTGCGGCAAACGTAAGCACGACGACAGTAACGAATCCGGCCAGCGCCAGTTTGTTCTTTCTGAAGAATTCAGTCATATCGGATGCGCGGGTCCACTACTGAATACAGAACGTCGGTGGCGAGATTGATCAGAATGTATGTCACTGCAATCGTCAAAATACATCCTTGCACGAGCGGATAATCGCGCGCATTGATGGCCTGAATCGTTAGCCGTCCCAAACCCGGCCATGAAAAGATCGTCTCCGTGATGATCGCACCGGCCAGCAGCATTCCAGCCTGAAGTCCCAGAACCGTGATGACTGGAATCAACCCATTTTTCAGCGCATGTCTGAAAAGAACGGCTCGCTCGTTCAGTCCTTTCGCGCGCGCGGTTCGCACGTAATCTTGGCGGATTTCCTCCAGCATTGAGCCACGCACCATACGCGTTGTCGTCGCCGCTAACCCCCCTCCGAGCGTGAGCGCGGGCAGCACTAAGTGCGAAAAGCCGTCGCGCCCGGATACCGGAAGAAGCCCTAGCATGATTGATAGCAACAGAATCAACAT
>QHXA01000010.1:0-10863 GCA_003222755.1 Acidobacteriota bacterium | reverse complement strand
CTGATTCCGGAACGAGTTCCCAAGGTCGCCATGCAGAACGCCCGCCAAATACGAGCGATATTGTTCCAGAACCGGCCGATCCAATCCCAGTTCATGCCGCAGCCGCTCGACCTGCGTGACCGATGCACCTTCGCCCAGCATTTGTGCCACGGGATCACCCGGAACCATGTGAATCAATCCAAACACGAGCGTAACGACGATCCACACGACTGGTAGCGTCAACAACAGACGCCGCGCGATGAAGGCGACCATAACAAACGAGTATAGCTTGCAGGCGTGTTCAAGGGGGAGGATAGGAGCCCCATTCGGGGCTCCTGTGGGGTTTTTGAAAGGGAAATCGAGCTAAACGATGTGCCCTTACTAAAGCAACATCGGTGCCAAACTGCAGCTCGCAATAACGTCAACACGTTAGGGCTGAGCGCTCACGATGCTCACTATCCAAAATGACACTCTGCCGCATTCTGATAACAAATTTTGACACTGGACGCGCCCTCAACACCTCGGCGGAAAAAGTCTGGTGCCGTTACACGCAATTCAAGCTTCAGTGAATTCTTTGTGAATTTGAACGCACTCCCCTTTTCGCACCAACAAAAACCGTTAATGTTAACGGCGGAGGACGCATTACATGCAATTCAAGACAGGAACTGCGGCGTTGGTGTTGGCCACTTTTCTCGCATTGGTTGTGCCCGGTCCCTTGCTGGCGCGCGAAGGAAAACCGGTCTCGATGGAAGCCATCATGGAAGAACTGGCGAATCTGAGAATTTTGGTCGAAGCGCAACAGCGGCAGATCGAAGCCCTGCGCGCGGCCGTCCACGTCAAAGGCGGCGCCGCCCCAGAACCAGAACGGCAGGTCCAAGGGCAAGCGCAAGCTCCGGCGGCATCGGCAACGGAAGATCTCGTGAAACGAGTAGACGCGCTCTCGACGAATCTTGGCGGTTTCAAGCTGAGCGGAGATTTCCGCTTACGCGCAGACGTGCAAGCGCGCACAGGAAATGCCATTGCCGGACCGCTGCAAAATATTCGCGGACGCTATCGGCTTCGTCTAAACGCCGATAAAGAGATCGATCCAAAGTTCCGTTTCCATCTCCAACTTTCAACCGGTCCATACAACAATCAAATTACGAACGATCAAGACTTCGCGGGCATGGCCGTGAAACATGCCTTTTCGATTGCCGAGGGATATGTCGACTTTCACCCAACCTCTCACGTCTCACTGCGCGGCGGACGCATGGAAGAAGTATTTGCCGACAACATGAGATTTCTTTGGGATGATGACGTCCGCTTCAACGGCTTCCAGCAGAATGCGCAAATCCCACTCCAATCAAAAGCGGTCAAGACGATCGAATTTCGGGCGGCCGAATACTTCTTGAGCAATCCCAACGTGCCGATTCTCGCTTCAACATCGCCGTTTGTAGCCGCAGGGTATCAACCCGGCCAGAAGGTTCGTGCTGCAAACATGTTTCATCCGGGAGTGGTTGTTGCCGGAGATCTCGGCGCACGTTGGACCCATCAGACCGCAGCCGATATCCAGCTCTATCGGAATCAAAATCAGATCGTTTTGGCAACGACGGCGACAGGATTTCCAGTGGTGATCAACAACTCGATTGGATTAGCGCTATCGGGTCCGACCCCAACAGTCGGCAATGCTACGACCACACCGGGAGGAGCGCTGTATTCCGCCAGTCATTACCAGATCGCGCGCGTGGCGTATCGAATCTCTAACCGTGGCGTCAAGGTTGGTAAGCGTGAGATGCCCTTCTATCTTGATTTGCAGGCCCTACGCAACGTGGGAACACACCAACTTCGGGACGCAATGATGGCCTCTTTCAACTTCGGCGCCGTCCGGCAACTTGGGGACATCCGATTGCTCTATCAGTACTCCATCAAGGACGCGAACTCTCTCATCGCACAATTTACAGATGACGACCTCGGCACCGGCTCCACGACTAATATCGCCGTTCACGCGCTCCGCTTCGATCTCGGATTGACGCGCGCGCTGCAGTGGCAAAACCTCTTCTTCATTCAAAACGCGCGGCGGCCGAATGATCCAACGCAGCAGTTTTTCGTGCCTCTGCAGCGGGGCGCGAATACAACGTATAGATATCTGGGTCAGCTGGCGTTCACGTTCTGAGGCCGCTAAACGTTTTGCGATTGACACTCGGTCCGCATAATACTATCGTCCGGATTTTCCGAAGTTTTCGGGGGACGGTATTGGGGGAAAGAAGTTCACTCACCGCCTTCTTTCCGGCGTATAACGATCAGCACACTATCGAGGGTATCGTGCGCACCGTTGCGCAAGAAATGCGCAAGGTGACCGATGATTTCGAGGTGCTCGTCGTTGATGACGGAAGCAAGGATCAAACCGGCGCCATCCTCGATCGGCTCGCGGCGGAACTGCCGTTTCTGCGTGTCATTCATCATGAGCACAACTTTGGCTATGGCGCTGCGCTGATCACCGGGTTCAAGAACGCCAAAAAGGATCTCATCTTCTACACCGATGGCGACGGCCAGTACGACGTTCGCGAACTTCACAATTTGTTGGCGCAGCTCAAGGCCAATATCGATCTCGTCAACGGATACAAAGTAAAACGCGCGGACGCGTGGTACCGCATTTTCATCGGCGCGATGTACCGGCGCGCGATGCGTTGGACATTTCGGCTTTCGATCCGCGACGTTGATTGCGATTTCCGCCTCTTCCGCCGCTACATTTTCGAAACGATTTCTTTGGAATCCAGAAGTGGTGTCATCTGTGTCGAAATGGCCAAGAAGTTCGAGCTTGCCGGCTTTAGAATGGTCGAGGTTCCGGTTTCCCACTATCCGCGGATGTATGGGCGCAGCGAGTTTTTCCGGGTCCGGCACCTCGTCTTCACTTTCAAAGGCCTGTTAAAGATCTGGTGGACACTGGTCGTTTCGCCCCGACTACCCTTATGGATGAGTATCGCGGCCAAAAAGTCCTAATCACCGGCGGCCTCGGCTTCATCGGAAGCAATCTCGCGATACGTCTCGTTCAACACGGCGCGTCAGTCACTCTTCTGGATTCGCTCCATCCGACATGTGGAGGGAATTACTTCAACATTGATTCGATTAAGAATCACGTCGATCAGCGGCGATAGCTGTAATCACCAACTGGTACGCAAGCTGGTTCGCGACAAAGCTTACGTGTTCAGTCTCGCTGGTCATGTCAGCCATATCGAATCCATGCAAGAACCGTTCGAAGATCTGCAGATGAA
Source organism: Acidobacteriota bacterium (assembly GCA_003222755.1). Lineage (GTDB taxonomy): Bacteria > Acidobacteriota > Terriglobia > 20CM-2-55-15 > 20CM-2-55-15 > 20CM-2-55-15. Next base: position 7,633 of record QHXA01000010.1, on the reverse strand, counting down.
TGCCGTCGCACCACTGACGGTTCTCGAAGCCTGCAAGATTGAAAATCGCGAGGCACGCGTCGTTTACTCCGGAACGCGACAATCATACGGACGGCCTGACAGTGTGCCGCTTGTCGAGACACAGCTTCTGAAACCCGTCGATGTAAACGGGGTGAACAAGATGGCGGGTGAATGGTTTCATATCGTGTACCAGCGCGCGTATGGAATTCCGGCCGTCTCGCTCCGCCTGATCAATACATACGGTCCCCGTCAACTGGTGAAACACGCGCGGCAAGGTTTCGTCGGCTGGTTCATCAAGCAAGCGATCGACGGCGAGGAGATTCAAGTCTACGGCGACGGCCAGCAGGTCCGCGGCTTTAATTACGTGGACGATGTGGTCGATGCTCTATTGATCGCGGGCGCGAACGAAAAAGTGAAGGGAGATTACTTCAATCTTGGCGGCGAGCGCGCGGTCGCGATTGAAGAATTCGTAAAGCTGCTCGTCAAGGCGGCTGGGCGCGGCTCCTATCGCATTGTTCCTTTTCCGGCGGATAAAAAGGCGATCGACATCGGCAGCGTTTATAGCTCCGCCGCAAAGTTCAATTTCGTCACCGGCTGGAGGGCGCGCGTGCCAATTGAAGAAGGGCTGGCACGCACGGTCGAGTATTACCAGCGGTATCGCCAACACTACTGGTAAGCTCCCGCGGATGCACGAACAAGATTTCGAGCTGCTCTACCAGCTGGAGGAAAACTATTGGTGGTTCCCCGCAATGCGCGAAATCACAGACACCATTGCCGCGCGTGAACTGCAGCAAGCGAATCTGCGGATTCTCGACGCAGGATGCGGGACAGGCTTCAATCTTGCATATTACGCCGCAGGAAATTCGCGGGACATCTACGGCCTTGATATTGCTGATGCCGCTCTCAAGCACGTTCGGAAGCGCGGCTTCCGTAAAATTGCGCAAGCCTCGATTACAGACATTCCTTTCAAGTCCGGGACCTTCGACATTGTTTTCTCATTCGAAGTTGTGACCCAGACGCCGTACGAGATGCACGATGCGTCGCTCCGCGAGATGCATCGGGTGCTGAAGCAGGAGGGTCATCTGTTCATTCGTGTGCCGGCATTCATGTGGCTGTGGTCCTCGCATGATGAAGAACTCCAGGTCCGATACCGTTACACTCGCGAGGAACTAGCGAAGCGGCTGGCCGATGCGGGTTTTATGGTTGAGTGGACCAGCTATGCGAACGGATTCTTGTTTCCAGTCATCCTGCTTCGGCGCTTCCTTAAGCGCATCGGCATCGGCGGCGGCACGGACGTGAAGCCGCTCCCGCGGGGTTTGGGATGGCTGGACGTCATCTTCCGGACCGTGCTCGCAAGCGAAGCGAAATGGTTTAAAGCCGGATGGCGGCTGCCGTTTGGGTTGTCGTTGATTTGTTACGCACGGAAGAACGCGCGCACACCCTCGATCACGCGATCCACTTCCCCGTCCGTCAAGAAGGCATGAATCGGCAGGCTTACAACACGCGAGCAAAGCAAATCCGCATTCGGGCACCGCGCGGGACCAAACTCCGCAAAAGCCGCTTGCCGGTGGAGGGGATGCGGGTAATGGATCAGCGTCGGAATTTTCAGTTCGTCCAGGTGCGCGCGTAGCTTGTTGCGTTGCGGCGATGTAATGACGAACAGATGGTAGTTACTCGAGCCGGTTTCAGCTTGAACGCCGATGGGAAGGTCCCGAAACGCCTCACGATATTTCGCGGCAATAGCCCGCCGGCGATTATTCCACTGATCCAGTTTCCGAAGCTTCACGCGTAAGATCGCCGCGTGCAATTCGTCCAACCGGCTATTCTCGCCCAAGATCTCAGACGAATAATTCTCGCGTTGGCCGTAGTTGCGCAACATCCGGGCTTTGTTTGCAACAGTGGAATCCGAGGTTACGATTATTCCGGCGTCGCCGTAAGCGCCGAGATTCTTCGTGGGATAAAAACTAAACGCAGCAGCTTGGCCAAAAGCACCGCAGCGGCCCCAATTGGCATAGCTGCCATGGGCCTGTGCAGCGTCTTCGAGGATCGGGACGCCGACATTCGAAATTTCCTTCAACCGTGCAGGCATTCCGTACAAATGCACTGGAATCACCGCTCGTGTCCGTGCTGTTTTCCTGTCCAGGGCCTGAATGGGATCAATATTGAAATCGTGCAGTGACACATCGACAAACACTGGTTTGGCGCCTGCAGCAGCCGCCGCCATAGCCGTTGCCGCGGCACTGACGGCAGGAACGAGCACCTCATCACCGGCCCCAACACCCATGGCCGACAACGCAATCGTGAGCGCGTCTGTACCAGAGCCAACCGCGATGCCTTCCGCCGTTCGAGTGTACCGTGCGAATTCATCTTCGAATGCAACCATCGCTGGACCGAGAATGTAACGGCCGTTCGCAAGTACCTCGCGGATGGCGCCATCGATCTCATCGCGCAAAGATTCGTATTGCAGCTGAACATCGTTAAAGTGCATGTCAGCGCTGCGAAGTCACGCTGGCGGCCTGCGGCAAAAAGCCGAATAGGGACGGCACAATCTCAAATCCGTCGACCATGAAGGGCGCGGAATCTTTCCTGATGTCGGAATAATAGACGTACTTACCGCCTATCAAATTCTGGCTGGCGGCCACCTGGTTGCGAATCGCGCTGTCCGGTTCGATCAGCCAGATAATCCGCCCTTCCTGAAACACTGGAACTCTCAATGGCGCCTTCTCTCTCAGATCCAGCAACGCATCTCGGCGAATACGCTCTGCCCGTTTCTTGCTGGAGTTGTTATACAGAATCCAAAAATCCTGATTCGGAAGGTAGTAGCGTCCGATACGCCAGTTCATGAACCACTGATTCGTGTAGGTATCCGTTGAAATGATGATGGAAGGCCGGTCCTTCGGCGTGAACTGCTTGATCTCATCGAGCGTTACCCGCGTGACTTCGTCCAGCCATCGAACTTGTCCAATGGATGATTCGAATGTTGCAAACAGTAGAGCGTTCTTGAGCGAGGGCAACCGGTCGGGCGAGTTGATCGTGCCCCCCGGCAACGCGAAGAAATCCAGGAACAGCATGACATTCACAACCAGTGCCGCGCCCAGCAGAAGATCCCTCGCCGGCGCGAGCGATAACACATAGCCGCCGATCACGCACAACGCGACCACCGAAAACAGGGTGTGGCCTGGCGCGCCAATATGGACAAGAGCCTGAACGATGATCCCAGGCACGAGCCAAATAAAGAAGAAAACACCCTGAGCGCCCGTAACCGGCAGACGATCTCGATGTCGAAAATAAAAAGGAATCGCGCAGATCCAAGTAGCGACAGCGAGTCCGTTCCAGATCACGAGCCGATTGATTTGCCGTAACCAAGCCAGCAGCGATGATCCTAAAACGACTGATTCCGGCTTGGACTGATCGACTGCATAGTCGAGCATGATCTTCATGAATGTTTGAACGCCGCCCATCGCAATGACAAGTGCGCCGGCCCAGATCAGGCCGATTCCCACGAGTATCCCGGCTCCACGGAGTACGGCAGTCCATGACTTTGTGCCAACCCAAGCTGAGATCAACCAAAGCGGGAGTAAAAATGCGATCAGGTCTGGCCGAAAGCCACTGCCGGCGCCTAACGCCACCGCTCCCCAAATAGCAAATCGCTTCTCCCCGTTCCAACATCGCCAACAGCAGTACGCCGTCAGCAGTGAAAACAACGCCAGATGCGGGCGAAGCGGTCCGTCGAGGCTCGAATGCCAGAAGACGGGATTCACCAGAACGAGAAATACCGCGGCCCGGGCCGCCCATCCCGAAAACATTCTCTTACCCAACAGGTAGGCAATCGGCAGGCACAGCCCGCAGACGACGAGTGAGATCGCGGCAAATGTGCGTTCCGCATCGCGAAAGATGACGTTGAGAACGCGGCCAAACAGTACGAAGAAAGGATAGCCGGGCGGTTGAGGCTGATGAATGCGCGGATCAAAGTTCTCCAGCGAGAAGGCGAGATTGACGTTGTCGATCGACAAATAACTCGCCATTGCCGGAATGCGAGTCAGTAACAACAGCGCGAATACGACGATCCAGAAAAATATACGGTCCTGCCGCTCGTCCATTTCCGCGGCGAAGAGTACCACATTTGTAGCCACCGCGGACCGCGTCATGCAGAATTGCGGACGGGCAGCGCAGATCGGATTGGAAAGGGATCTGGCTAAAGCGGGAAAGTGACGAATTCCCCCGGGTTACACCCCGATGATATCGGTAAGTTCCTTCACCGCCGCTGCAGACTTGTGCAGCGCGGCGCGCTCTTCCAGGGTGAGGTTGATTTCGATAACCTGCTCGACACCTTTCTCGCCCAATTTCACGGGCACGCCCACGTACAGGCCATTGATCCCGTACTCTCCCTCGAGGTAAGCCGCACACGGCAAAATCTTTTTTCGATCATTGAGGATCGCATCGACCATCTCGACGATTGCGGAGGCTGGCGCATACCAGGCGCTCGTCTTCAAATAGCTGACGATCTCCGCCCCGCCGTCGCGCGCGCGCTGGGCCAACCGATCGATCGTCTCTTTGGGGAGCAACTCGGTAATCGGAATGCCCGCCACTGTGGAGTAGCGCGGCAATGGGACCATCGAGTCTCCATGTCCGCCGAGCACAAAAGCGTGGATATTCTCGACGGAAACATTTAACTCCATTGCAATGAAAGCTCGAAACCGCGCAGAATCCAGAACCCCTGCCATTCCAACAACGCGCTGCTTCGGAAACCTGCTTACGCGAAACGCGGTTTGAACCATTGCATCCAGAGGATTGCTCACAACAATAATGATGCCATTGGGCGAATTCTTGACAACCTCCTCCGTCACACTCTTCACAATTCCGTAATTCGTCTTCAAGAGATCATCGCGGCTCATGCCGGGCTTGCGTGGGATGCCGGCGGTGATCACCACGATGTCGGAGTTCGCCGTGTCCCTGTAATTGTTCGTTCCGCTAATCCTGCAGTCATATCCCTCGATGGGGCCCGATTCCGCAAGATCGAGCGCCTTGCCCTGCGGCACACCTTCGATGATGTCAATAAGGACAACATCGGCCAGTTCCTGATCCACAATGCGCTGCCCCGCAGTCGCGCCGACGTTGCCGGCCCCCACGATGCTGACTTTCCTTCTTGCCATTACATGTTCTCCACAATCGTTTTAGCAAAATGAAATCGGAGATATTAGCACACCCTACGCGCCGTCGTTCGAGTCGAGGTATGTATATTCGTGGAAGGCTTTGCTGTATTGATCCAGAAGCTGCACGCCAACCTTGGGCCGGATCAAGCCCTCTTTCACTTTTTGCTGGATCACCTGTTCCATGCGGCGCTGCAGATCGTTCGGGAAATACTGAACCACCGCGAGGATTTCCTGAACGGTTGTTCCCTTGATCACTTTTTCCACAAAGTAATTGTCGCGTTCCTCGGCGTCGGCATAGACGTGAACCTCGGTGACGCGCCCAAAAAGGTTGTGAATATCACCAAGGATGTCCTGGTAAGCGCCGACAAGGAAAATGCCCAAGTAATAAGGCTCACCTTCGACAAGCCGGTGCAGCTCGAGAGCGTTCTTCGCTCCCGTCGGCGCGATAAACTTGTCGACCTTTCCGTCTGAATCACACGTCAGATCGACGAGCGTCGCCAATCGGGTTGGCTGCTCGTTCAGCCTCTGCAGCGGCATGATCGGAAAAACCTGCCCGACCGACCAGTAGTCCTGTATGGATTGAAAAACGGAAAAATCGCAGAGATACTGATCGGTGAGCTGTTCACGCATGGCCATCAGATCCTTCGGGAGCAGTTCGGGATTTCGCCGCTGAAGCATACGATTAACATTGATGCAGACGGACCAATAGAGTTTTTCGGCTATCGCTTTCTGGTCGAGCGTGCAATACCCCAGTTCAAAGAGCAAACTCACTTCCTGCCTTTTTTCCGCAGCGTCGTGAAACGTCTCCAATAAAATCGGCACTGATTTTCGGCGCTTGTCCGTAACGAAGGCCAGCAACTTCGCCAGCTCCTGAACAACAGGATTGTCGATCTTCTCCGGGGCCAAACTGTCTTGAACAGCGTCGCGGCGATGGGATGCCATGACTTCGACGATCAAAACGGAGTGATGCGCCGTCAGCGCCCGGCCGCTTTCAGAAACCAATATCGGGTGCGATACTTTTTCGGCATCGCAAACTTCCTTAACCGTATAAACGACGGCATTGGTGTATTCCTGCAGCGTGTAGTTGATGCCGTGAGGCGATGTGACTTCTCCGGCCTCGTAGTTGACGCCCAGCCCGCCGCCCACGTCGACATATTCGATATCCAGGCCGCGCTTCCTGAGTGTGGCGTAGATACGTGCGATCTCTTTCACCGCCTGCTTGAGGTTCTGAATGTCCAAAATCTGGCTACCCAAATGAAAATGCAGCAGCTTGAAACCATCGGCCACACCTCTGGCCGTCAGTTCATCGATCATGTTGACGAGTTCTGAGATGGTGATTCCGAATTTCGAAGCATCGCCTCCCGAGGCCGCCCATTTTCCCGAACCAGCCACTGAAACTCGAACGCGAACGCCGAACTTCGGACGAACGCCGAGTTCGCTTGCGAGCGGTAACATGAGCTGGATTTCTGAATACTTTTCGAGAATGGGAATGACGTTCTTTCCAAGCAGCTGCCCGATCAGCATCAGCCTCATCATAGTCCAATCCTTGTAGCCGTTGCAGATGAGCAGCGTGCGATCGTCCTCCAGATGCGGAAGCGCAGCAACCAGCTCCGCCTTCGACCCGCATTCGAGCCCAAAGCTAAATGGGCGGCCGGCTTCCAGGATCTCCTGAACCACCTCATGAAGTTGGTTCACTTTGATCGGATAGACACCGACATAAACGTTCCTGTACTCGGCTTCTTCGATCGCTCTGCGGAATGCGTTATTCAGTTCACTGACACGAGACCGCAGCAGGTCCTGAAACCGGATCAGCAGGGGAAATTGAATTTTCTGCTGCTTCAGATCTTGAGCCACCCTGAAGACATCGATGCCGATCGGATCGCCCAGAATTGGCCGCACCGAAAGATGTCCTTGCTCGTTGACGTAGAAATAGGACTCGCCCCACAGCTTGACTCGATAGAGGTTTTCCGCCTCCTCAATCGTCCAGACATCTTCTTTGGTAAGTTCTTTCGTCATCGGACAAAATTTCAGACTAGAGCAAAAGCTACGCATCCGCAATATGGATGTTATATATTGCCGCCCACCACCCCTCTTAGTGAGAACGCGACCATCAAACAGACCCGAACAGAGGAGTACGTCTATGAAACGGATTGTGCTGACGTCGCTGGCGTCGATCGGAGTTGTACTCGCCGCAGCGTCGCTGGTTTTTGTCGGTCACACGCAGTCTCTGCCTGCTCCGACGGTGGATCGCGTTGGGTTTCCGGCAGGCTATCAGAACACCTACAAACTATTTTACGTATTCGACAATTATCAAAACCGCCAAATACGAAAAGTCTATGGGAACAGCATCGCGGCGTCCGTGAGCCCGGGCGAAGTTTTCAATTTCCCGTACGGTTCGATCATCCTGTTCGAAAGCTACACGGTGAAACAGGATTCTGCCGGCGAACCTCTCTTGGATGAAAACGGACGTTTTATTCCTA
>QHXA01000846.1 GCA_003222755.1 Acidobacteriota bacterium | reverse complement strand
TCGCGAGACTTCGTGCCCGGACCGTTGCACCCTCGCCAAGTGAATGTCATAGAACTCGGCGCGCTCGCCATTACTGAATCGCACAATGTACTTATCGAGCGATGTCACTCCCGGACGGCTATGCTTGCTGATCTCAACGGCAACGACGGTTGCTTCGTTGTTGGAATGTCTTGCGGTCATGGCCCGAACAAGAACTTTTTCGGCGCGAGAGGGCATGGCTCCGTGTCGATGTATCGCGGCAAGTGCAACGAATTGTCTTTTTCGGGAAGTCTTTTCGGCTTTGGCAAGGATTTTGCAGTCTGTTCCACCAGGAGGTCAGCATGCCGCGAAAATATGGTAAGAAGGCTCAAAAGACTGTCGAACGCGCGATGCACAAGCGAAAGCGCGGAACGCTCAAGTCCGGGAAAAAGGGCGGTAAGAGAGTCAAGAGCAGAAAGCAAGCAATCGCCATCGGACTCTCCGAAGCTCGCAAAAAAGGCGCAAAGGTTCCCAAGAAAAAGTAGAGACTACTTCTTCTTTTTGGCCGCCTTCGCGCCTTCTTCTGCACGTTCACAGCGGGCTTCGCCGTCGTTGGAGGAGCTTGTGCGACATTCTCCGGCACGTTCAACATGACGGCCACATTCGGCTTCACCTCGTTGCCCCTCACATCAAGGATCGCGAAACCGGCCTGTACCTCCACCATGTGAGTTGGAAACTTGACTCCGTTGAAATCCGCATAATCGGAATAGGTGATCTCATCGGCGAAGTCCCCCACGACTTCGTTAGGGCACCTGCTCCGTCTGGGGCTTGTCCTTATCCGTGATGTTGAGCTCGATCGAGCGCGCCGGAAGCTTCGAGAGGTTCTGGTTGCGATGAATCGTGCCTCGTTGGACGTATACAAAATCGCCGGCCTTCATAAGACTGGGCTGTTGGCCCCTGACGGTCAAAGTGACTTCGCCTTCCTGCACTGCCCACCATTGGTCGCCCGGATGCCGATGGAACTGGTTGCCGGCGCCCGGCGGAATAACGACGGATTGCAGGCGCACGATGCGGGACGGATCCTTCTCGAGCGGCATCTCGAAATAGGGCTTCGCCTGAAAGCCCGATGCCGGCGGCTGCGTCTGCTGCGATAACGCAGCCGCCGCGATCATGCCGGATGCGACGATAACGGCTGAGACGATCAGTTTGTTCATCACTTGCCTCCCTGGTTTTTGTCCGGAAGATGGAAGAGTAGAGCAGTTCTTGAAAGAGCGCAATTGTGAAGCTATCATCCGGACCAATCCAGGGGCCCGCTCTGGGAATGTCATTTCAACCGGGAGGTAGTACTGTGGGCGCGTTGAAAATTTTCGCTGTAGTGTTGGCGAGCGTGCTGCTCGCTGTGCCGTCAATTGCTCAGCAAGGCGTACCTGAAATCGCCTTTGACTCCGTTGCCGATTTCCCCAAGCTTCCCGACGGCATGAATTTCGGTGAAGTCCCGGGCGTGGCCGTGAACTCGAAGGGCGGCCACGTCTTTGTGTTCACGCGCTCGAACAGCGCCGGCGGCCCGGCTTACGCACCCACCGCCGCACAATTACTCGAGTTCGATCAAAACGGCGCCTTCGTGCGCGAAGTCGGCAAGGGTCTTTACGGCTGGTCCTTCGCCCACTCGGTGCGTATCGACAAGGACGATAACATCTGGGCCATCGACAAGGGTTCGGATATGGTCATCAAGTTCAGCCCGGCCGGCCGAGTCATCTGGGTCTTCGGCCGCAGAAAGGAGTCGGCCGACGAGGAGACCAAGCCTTGGGAACATGTCGAGCCGCCGCTCGCCGCCGTAGACGGACTTTTCCGCCAGCCGACCGACGTCGCCTGGGATTCCAGAGGCAACATCTACATCAGCGACGGCTACATTAATTCGCGCGTCGCTAAATACGACAAGGACGGCAATTGGGTGAAGCAATGGGGGACCAAAGGGACCGCGCCCGGCCAGTTCAATCTGCCCCACGCGATCGCGATCGACCGCAATGACAACGTCTACGTCGGCGATCGCTCGAACCGCCGCATTCAGGTATTCGACACCGAAGGCAAGTTCCTGCGCATGTTCACGATCGACGTTCCGCCGGATCCTAAGACTCGCGCCGTCAACGGCAACACGCCGAGCGGCCAGTCGCTGGCACGCGTGATCGGCGCGCCCAATTCGATTTGCATCACGCCTGGTCCCAATCAGGTCATGTTCGTCGGTGAATCAACGTACCCGGGCCGCATCTTCAAAGTTTCGCTCGAAGGCAAGGTGCTTGGCGTCATCGGCCGCTCGGGGCGCCAACTCAAAGAATTCTCCGGCGCGCATGCGCTCGCTTGCCCCTCGGACAAAGAGGTCTATGCGGCCGAAACCTCCAATTGGCGGGTGCAGAAACTGATCCTGAAGTAACAGACCCTATGCAGTTACGTCGCGCTTCAACCTAAAACAAATATTTCAACGCAAACTGGAGAATCCTCGGATCCAGCGCCGTGCGAATCTTGCCGAACTGCGCTGAACTCAGACTCGTGTTGATAATTCCCGGCCGGAACTTGTTCAACACGTTGTAGGCTTCAGCTCGGAACTCCACGCTCTGGGTTTCGCGGAAACGGAATACCCGCGACACGGCCGTATCGAATTGCCACCACGCGGGCAGCCTCAGAGTCACGCGGCCTAGATTTCCGAGAGTACCTAAATCTGGCTGACCGAACGCCGCCGGGTTCAGGTATTGCGTATCGGGACGGCCCGATTTGTCGAGGTACACCGCGTCCGGTAAAAGAAGATTCGGGCGTTGATTGCTGATATCACAGAGGCACCGATCCCCACCGCCCACATTGTCCCTCTGGCCGGCGCTGGCAGCTCCGAGTGTCACCGTGCGAATCCCACTGGACGCATTGGCAGCATTGAGAGCGCCGGTGGATATTCGATAGATACCGGATAATCGCCATCCGGTGCCGACCATGGTCAGCGTACGATTGGCAAACTTCGGCGTTTCAGCCACCGCCGTCAAATTGAAAGCGTGTCGCTGATCCACTTCGCAGTTGGCTCGATCTTTGCGCCTGTTGTTGGGGTCTTGATAGGTGTGATCCACACTGGAGCCATAACCGGAATTAGCCCTGCCCATATAATCTCCGATGCAATGGGACCAGGTGTAGTTTCCGTTGATGTTGAGACCTTGGGTGGGCCGGTGCTGTAGTTGAAGAAGCATCCCGTGGTAATTCTGCGTGCCGCCGTTGACAATAACAGCAAGTCTCCCAATTTCCTCTTTGAATGCCGGGTTCGCAAAGCTCAACTCGCGCCGATCCTGCGTATTGCCCGTTGTCGAGCAGGCACTGCCAGGAGTGACCTTGAAATAAACGGCCTTGCCATCGAGGAAGCAGTTGCCATTGGCATCTCCGATGCCGGGAACGAAGATGGCACGATTGAGTGATGAAGCGGACTGCAGGTGTGTCACCTCGGTTCCCAGATAGCTAACCGACAGCAGCGTGCCCCGCAT
>QHXA01000009.1:25006-25498 GCA_003222755.1 Acidobacteriota bacterium | reverse complement strand
CCGATGACGAGGCCGCTGATCGGCGAGCCATCCGGATTTTTTGCAATGGGAACGATGACCCAGTCGTTGTCATTGCCGGGCACGGTCCGGCCGGAACTCTCACCCTGCCATCCGCTGCTCAAGCCGATGTCGCCATCATTTCTTTGGGCCGCGGAAATGGTGACCCTGCCACCGCGATTCGGCACGTCCTGCCACATGAGGTGACTGGATTTCGAGAGGTCGATCGGTTTCACCAGAAAGAAACTGACGGTGTATTCGACTTTGCCGTTCTTATTCCGCGGCGCCAGTTTGATATCCGTGATGATCGTGTTATGCGGGTCGTTGGGGTCCAACTCGCCATAGGCGCGGCCAGCGAGTGTTTCATACTGACCAGCGGCGCCGAATGAAGCGCCGCCGAATGCGGGCGACTCTTTTTTTTCGATTACGATTTTCCGGATGTGGGCTTCTGCCGTTTTCGTCAGAACGAATGACGCGACCAGAGCGCCAACGATC
>QHXA01000009.1:24408-24925 GCA_003222755.1 Acidobacteriota bacterium | reverse complement strand
CTCCGCCCGGTAGGCGGCAATGGAGCATCGAGTTTTCGCGGTATGCCGTCGAATCGCTCCGAGGTTGCAAAATCTCAGATCGAATCCGTTATCGCGAGAACCGGTATCCCTGCCCGTGGACAGTGACGATGTACTGAGGATTTTTGGGATCTTCTTCGATTTTCTGGCGAAGCCAGGCGATGTGTACGTCCACCGTTCGGGTGAGAGGAATTGATTTATACCCCCACACCTCCTGCAGTAATTCATCGCGAGAGAGGACGATTCCACGCCGCTCGACCAAGTACCGCAGCAGCCTGCACTCGCGCTCGCCGAGCGTTATAGATTTCCCGTTCTTTGTCACTTGCCCCGTGGTGAAATCGACATGGATTCCATCAAAGTCGTAGCTCTTGAGTTCTGCGCGGACCCCTGTGGCTGCACGCCGCAATAGAGCTTCGATGCGGGCCTGCAATTCCGGGGTTTCGAAAGGTTTCGTCAGGTAATCGTCGCCTCCGGCCCTCAAGCCTTGGACTTTGTTGTT
>QHXA01000009.1:20147-24389 GCA_003222755.1 Acidobacteriota bacterium | reverse complement strand
GGATGGGCGTATTGACTCCGTTTTTGCGAAGATGGCGGCAAATGTCGAATCCGTTGCGGGAAGGCAACATAACATCGAGGATGATCAGGTCGTAAGGCTGCGACATCGCCATGTTTTGTGCCTCCAGCCCATCTGCCGAGGTCTCGACCGTGTAGCCGTCGCTCCTCAGAAGATCACTCACTGTACGCCTGAGATTCGCCTCATCCTCAACCAAAAGAATGCGGGCGTGACTCATAACGCGGCTGGAATGTGAAGTGTGAAGGAGGCGCCACCATGCGGCGCCGGACTATAAGTAACGCGGCCACCTTGTGCTTGCACGATGCGTTTGACGAGGTGAAGTCCCAAACCGTTACCGGGTACGTTGGATCCGACGTCTCTTCCGCGATAGAACGCCTCGAACAACTGTCGCTGGTCCGCCGCGTCAATGCCCGGCCCGTGGTCGATGACGCTCACCCGAACTTCCTTTGCCCCCGGATCGTTCTGCGCGACGATATCAATCTTCGCTTTGTCTCCGCTCTTTCCGTACTTGAATGCATTGCTCAGCAGGTTCTGAACACACTGCGTCAATGCACCGGCATCGGCTTTGACCGGCGGAAGATCTGGATCAATACGCGACGTCAGTTCGCATTGTTCTAAGTCGATTGTGGGCGAGAGGTTCGTAATGGCGCGCTCGATCACCTCGTTCACATCGATAGCCTCGAGCGTGTATTTCTTCCGGCCGGATTGAGTTTCCGCGTACAGGAGGACCTCTTCGACCATATCGGACAGACGGCGTGCTTCCTGTTGAACGATCGTGGCGTATTGCTCCACGTCTTGCTTGTCGCGCACAATGCCGCTGCGCAGGTTATGCGCAGCGGATCGAATCACGGCTAATGGTGTGCGAAGCTCGTGGGACACTCCAGCGGCAAATTCCATTTGGAGTTTTCCAAGCGTGTGCGCGCGCTGGCTCGAGATGACAAGCGTGATGAGGCCCGCGCCCAAAACGAGAAGTATTCCAAAAGCGATTACCATACTTCTTGTGCGCGTCTCTCCGACGGCCTTCTCCAACGATCCCGCTCGATGTTTCACCACAAGCTGCCAAGGTTCGCTGATGAGTGAGCCCTGGAACAGCCCGCGCGGCCCCAAAACCGGCAGGCCGTGGCGAACCGAATAGGTTGACTGCGGCATCGGGCTTGGAAACATCGTCCGGCTTCCACTGGCCCGCCGATGAATACAGAACGCGAGGTTTATCGCCTTTCGCAACAACAGCGATGCGGTAGGCGGATTCATCGTGCGAGGAGAAATGTCTTTCTGCCAGCGCGGGTACGAGTTCGTTGAGAACGATGTCACGGTCCACTTCAATGACCACCGCGCCGTCGATCGGTCCTGGCCCAGCAGGCCCTGGCCCGCCCGGATTCGGTCCCCGTCCTGGTCCGCGTTCCGGCGCCTGTCCGCGCCCGGGCCGATCTCCAGGCCAGCGGTAGCGGTCGGGACGACCCTGGCGGAAATCCTCTGGCCTCGGGCCTCCGAATTGCCGCCCGGGTCGAAAGATCGGGATCACCAGCATCATTGCTTCGCCTGCCGAATAATTGAATGGGTCCCGCCGGAATGGATCGCGAATATTCTCGAGGTCAATCGGCGGTGTTGCAGGTTCAAGGGCGCGGCTTGCCAGGTCGACCCTGTAAAATTCCGATCCATCATTACGGAGCGTCTTCAAAAGGTAGACCGCATGAACGAGCCGCGGATACGGATTTGTTTCCGACCACACCTGGAATCGTTCTGCGACTGGAGCCGCGCTTTCAGGAAAGCCATCCCGGATCTGAAATGCGTTGGCGAGCCGGGAAAATTCGGCATCGAAATCGGTGGCAAACCGGTCGGACGAAACGCGGAGGCTGCTTTCCAACCGATCGCGCTCGGCGGCGCTGACCTCGCCAATCCAGCGATACTGCAACACAGCCAGGACAGGAAGGAGAATCAGGAGAAGGCCAACCAGAATGAGGCTGGACTTCGCGCGTGCCATCACGAGGGAATTATACGTACGCGGTTTGGGAGGCCGCGTAAAAACTTGTTAACCGGAATGGAACGAAAATAATTTGAAATTGGACAAATCCTGCATCTGAGATGCAGGATTCGTCCAATTTCAAATTGCTCTACTCGGTTCTTCTTCCCTTCGCAGCGTTGGATATCTCCTGATAAAACAGATCCAACCGCATATCGTTCACGATGTTTGTCATTTGCCAGTTGCCCATCTCGGGTCCAAGTTGCATTTGGATCTGCTGGCGGATCTGCTCCTTCGGCGTGCCTGCCTTCACCAATTCGACGGCTTTCTTGCCGATGGCATCCATTCTTTTTTGGAATGTCATGACGTCGGCTTTCTTCAACGGATCGTTGCCATGGCCAGGAATCGCCGTATCGAAATCCAGCTTCAAAACCTGGGCTAAGGACTTCGACCAGCCGAGAATGCTTCCTCCATTCGGATAGTCGACGTTCGGGCCGGCTGCCGTGAATTCATCGCCGAGGGAAACGACTTTCACGTCCGGGAAATACACGACGGTATCACCGGAAGTGTGACCGTTATCGAAGTGGTAGGCAATTGCTTCCGCTTTACCAAGCTTCACTTTCTTGTTCTTTGTGTATGTGAGTTTGGCGTCCGCAGGTTTGCCCTGCGCCGCCTCATAGCCTTTTCCGTTAGGGCCACCCACGTGCAGGTTTTTATTCAGGCCTTCATAGACGATGACCTGCGTCCCTGCCTTTTGGAACCGTTCAATGTTTCCGGCGTGGTCCTGATGAACGTGCGTCACGAACGCGTATTTCACAGGCTGCGGTGTCACGGTTTTAATCTGCGCCACGAGTTCGTTGTAGAACTGATCACCAAGATTCTTCGTATCAACGAGAATGACGCCTTGATCTGTCACGCGGACAGTGGAATTTCCGCCGCCGTTTATAACCATGTAAACGCCCGGCTTGACCTGTTTGATCATTTGCGGAGCTGGTGGTGCTTGTGCAGCGCCGCGTGCATCGCCGCCTCGGCCCTGGCCATCGCCGCGAGGGGCTGCCTGGCCATCACCACCCCGGCCTCGGCCTTCACCGCGCGCACCGCCGCGCCGCTGACCGTCCGCCGGCGGTTGCTGGCCCTGTCCCTGGGGAGCTTGTGCCATAGAAACAAGCGGTATTGCCGCCAAAGCGACAATCACCACAAGCAATACCATCAATTTTTTTTGCGACATTGGTCCTCCTGTATTGTAACGGCGCTCTTATGAGCGCCCACGGGCGGTTATAGACCGCCCCTCTGACTGCGCGGATTCTATCACTACTCGCCAATGATCTTAACGAGTACTCTCTTCTTCCGCCGTCCATCGAACTCGCCATAGAAGATCTGTTCCCACGGCCCGAAATCCAACTTACCGTTCGTGACCGCGACAACGACTTCGCGGCCCATGACTTGTCTTTTGATGTGCGCGTCGGCGTTATCTTCACCGGTCTCGTTGTGCCGGTATTGATTAGTCGGTTCGTGCGGCACGAGCCGTTCGAGAAAATTGTCGTAATCCTGTAGCAGGCCTCGCTCATCATCATTGATGTATACGCTTGCCGTGATGTGCATCGGGTTGACGAGGCAAAGGCCTTCTTTGATGCCGCTTCTTTTCAGTGCCGCTTCTACTTGCGGCGTGATGTTGATGTATGCGCGACGGCTCTTGGTCTCGAATGTCAGTTCTTCGCGATAGGATTTCATCTGGGTCTACGGAAACTTGGGGCTCACCCCCAGATTGCGGAAGATGAACGAATCGATATCCGCACTCTGCTCGATACTTTTCGTGGTGCTGCTGGCGCCGTGGCCGGAATTGGTGTCGATTCGAATCAGCACCGGGTTCCTGCCCGCCTGCGCGTGTTGGAGCGCGGCCGCGTATTTGAATGAGTGCGCCGGAACGACGCGGTCATCGTGATCGGCCGTTGTGATCAAAGTTGCAGGGTACTCACCCTGCCGCAGATTATGTATGGGCGAGTACGCGCGAAGCACCTTGAATTCGGCTTCGTTGTCACTGGATCCGTAATCCGCGATCCAGTTCCAGCCGATCGTGAACTTGTGGAATCGCAACATGTCCATAACGCCGGCCTGCTGAATGACAACTTTCACCAGGTCCGGCCGTTGATTCGCAACAGCACCGACGAGGAGTCCACCATTCGACGCACCCTCTATGGCCAGGCGCTGAGGTGATGTGTACTTGTTGGCAATGAGGTATTCGGCCGCGGCCATGAAATCATCAA
>QHXA01000009.1:13201-19838 GCA_003222755.1 Acidobacteriota bacterium | reverse complement strand
TCTGCGGAGACCAGAACACGCTCGACCTGCGTGTCGCGATGTCGTATTTGTAGATCGAAGAAGGGACATTGAGGGAGTTGAACGTGTAGAAAATGAACTTGTCATCGTGCTTGCCATGAAATCCGGTTGCGGTGCCCGGGCCCGGCAGAGTGATTTCGTTTTCCAACTTTCCTGACAGGTCATACACGTAGGCGCGCGCAGTGACATCCTTCAGATATTTCGCGAAGATTTTTCCGCCTGCCGTTGCAGCATCTTCCAAAGGTTCCGGCTTTTCGGGCAGCACCGTACTCCAGCTCTTTTCCGACGGATTCTTCAGATCGAGAAGAACGACCTTCCAATTCGGCGCATCTTTGTTTGTCTTGATGAGGAACTTATCGCCGATATTGTCGACGACGTAGAATTCATCGTCCGTGATCTCTGGGATTATCGGCTCCCAGCGGTTTTCATTCGTTTGGGCTTCGCGCCTTTGGGCATCGCGCACAAAGACGGCGTTGCCCTTCTTACCCTTGCCCCGGTCCTCGATATAAAGAATCGCAAAGCGCTCGTCCTCGGTAGTCTCAACGGTATGGAAGCGTTGCGGGTTCGCTTTATCGGAATAAATCAGCTCGTCTTCAGACTGCGATGTGCCGATGCGATGGTAAAAAACCTTGTGATCGTCGTTTTGCGATGTCAGTTCATTTCCTTGTTTTGGCGCATTGTATCGGCTGTAGTAAAAGCCGTTTCCCTGCCAGGCCAGGTTTGAAACTTTCACCCAATTCAGAACGTCGTCGAGCACCTTCCGTGATAGCACCTCCATCACATGAACTTCTCTCCAATCCGAGCCACCGGAAGAAATGCCATACGCGAGATATTTGCCGTCTTTCGAGAGAGCAAAATCGGCAAGCTGCGACGTCCCATCCTTAGAGAACTTATTGGGATCGATCAGGACTTCGGGAGTGCCTTCGAGACCTTTCTGGATGTACAGCACGCTTTGATTCTGTAGGCCGGCGTTTTTCGTGAAGAAAAAGTATTCACCATTCCGAAACGGCGCGCTGTACCTCGGATAATTCACGAGTTGCTCGAGACGCGATTTGATCCTTCCTCGATAAGGAATCTTTTCCAGATAACCGAACGTTACCTTGTTCTGCTCTTCGACCCACGTTTTGGTATCGGGCGCATTCTCGTCTTCGAGCCAGCGATACGGATCTGGAACCTCTACCGCGAAATACGTATCGACATGATCCACGCGTTTCGTATTCGGGTAATCCAGCTTGTCAGCCGGTAGCGGCAGAAGGACGGGCGCTATGCCCAGTACTAGCAATGCGACGAACGCAATGCTGAAGTATGCATTGTTCATGCCGAAAGTGTACGCTGACCGGCTCGCGCGTGGATGGGAGAAATTTGCTTGACCCTTACCCGACTGCCAGGCCTGTCGCCGAATTGATTCCTTTGGCCACAAGCTTCCAATCGCCATTGGAACGGGTCAGGACGGCGGCAATCTGAGTAGTCGCTGATCCGTTCGAAGCGGGATCAAACCAGTGGCTGAAGTCCGAGGACGAGTCCATCTCCCTCAACGGCAGGGCGAGTCTTTCCGAATGTTCGCGCGTGCCAATCAGCAGAACGGAATCGTTCAGAAGTGCAGCTTCAGGCAAGAGGTACGCCGGTATGTTTGCGATGAGATCATTCGCCGTGTTCCAGCCGCGCGAGGCACGGTGCAGGATCGCAAGCGCATTGATGGAGATCCACTCTTTTAAAACCGAGAAACGCAGCTCGGGATTTTCACTCAGCACCGCTCGCCGAAAGCGGGAGTGATCCGTGTTTTCAGCCGGCTCTGTAGCCGGTACATGAGAATGGCTCTTAATCGGCGGCTCAGTAACAATTGTCTGAGGCCCGCTTTCAGGGGCCGGCACTGCCATTGCAGCCGGCTCAGTAACAGCTGGGCCTGGCTGCGGAAGCATTGGCAGGCTTTCCTGGATGTTTTCGAGAATGGTTGCGAGTCGCTGTTGTTGTATGTCGATGTGATCGCGGAGCTTTTCGATCCCCGCGATTTGGGTTTCCGCAGCCGCGCTGATGGATGGGCTAATCTCCTCGTTGAGCTCAACAAGTTTGGCTTCGACCTGCAACACCACCTTGCGCAGCGCATATCGGTCCGACTCGATACGCCGGAGGCAAGTAATCAATTCAGGCTGGAGCTTTTGAAACTCTGCGACGGCTGCCACGGCGCACACAAATCTCTCTTGCAGCTCTGTGTATGACCTGTGCCTCTGTAAGATGAGGCCGACACAACAGCCACCGAGAACAACGATAACAGCCAGCGCCGCCAATTGCATATCGACCGGTATCCACATTTGTATCCATTAATCACCAAGAGAAGGACAACTATGGTCCATCTGGGTGATTTAGACGTCTGACCCCGAATTAGCCCGGGTATAATCCTGCCGATAAAAATTTGTAAGGGGGCGCTATGAGACTGCGGAAACTGATCGTTGTTCTAATCGCCAGTTTGGCATTGGTGCAGATTGCGAATGCGCAAGACCATTGGGTCACAACATGGGCTGCGGCTCCGCAGCAGCCCCGGGCCGGCGGACCACCGCCGGCGGCGCAGGCGCCGGGCGCTGCCGGACAGCGTGGACAAGGCGGCCCTGCAGCAGCTCCGGCTCCGACGTTGTTCAATGACCAGACGATTCGGATGATCGTTCACACGAGCCTGGGCGGACGCCGCGCGCGCGTGACACTGTCGAATGCGTACGGCAACACGCCGCTGAGGGTCGGGGCCGCGCATGTTGCCATGCGAGGCAAGGAGTCCGCGATTGTTCAGAGTACCGATCGCACGCTTATGTTCAGCGGAAAGCCATCTGTCAGTATTCCGCAGGGGGCTCAGATGATCAGCGATCCGGTCGACCTGGATATTCCGCAACTGAGCGATCTCGCAATCAGTGTTTACGTTCCAGGCGAAAGCGGCCAGCTGACGACCCACGCAACTGGCCTGCACACGACCTATATCGCGAAAGGCAATGTCACGGCCGAGCCGGTGCTGAACGACACAATGAGTACACGTTCGTACTACTGGATCTCGGCGGTTGACGTAATGGCTCCGGCCGAGGCCGGAGCGATCGTGGCCTTCGGTGATTCCATCACCGATGGCGCCACTTCCACGAATGACGCCGACCGCAGCTGGCCGAGTGCGCTTGCCGCGCGAATTCCTACCGCGCCGGGCGCGCCGAAGCTCTCTGTTCTCAATCAAGGCATTTCCGGAAACCGCCTTCTCGCGGACGGGGCAGGTGTGAATGCGCTGGCGCGTTTCGATCGCGATGTGCTCGGAATGTCAGGCGTGAAGTGGCTGATGCTTATGGAGGGCATCAACGATATCGGCCAGACGACTAGCGCACGCGGAAATGCGCCGCCTCAGAATCCCGTAACCGCGGACGAGCTGATTGCCGCAATGAAGCAGATCGTCGAGCGCGCGCATGCGCACGGAATTAAAGTGATCGGTTGCACGCTGACGCCGTATGAAGGGGCCGGTTATTACAGCGAGAAAGGCGAGGAGGTGCGGCAAGCTGTGAATCGATGGATCCGCACTGCCGGTGCGTTTGACGCCGTTGCCGATTTCGAGAAGGCGACGCAGGATTCGGCGAATCCGAAAACGTTCAAGGCCACTTTCAATAACGGGGATCATCTGCATCCGAACGACGCGGGCTACAAAGCGATGGCCGATGCAATCGATCTGAAGATCTTCAACGCGAAGAAGTAGCGCACCGTAGCGGCGGTCTATGACCGCCGCTACAACGCTTCGCGGCTCTTTCTTGCTGGGGCTGGCCCCCAATACAGCCGGACCAGCCATAGCAACCCCGCCAATACTACAATCACGATCAGCCAACGGACCACCCACAACATAAAGGCCGCTGTGAGTGTCGGCCATACGAATTGAAACTGGCGAAGGCGGTCGAAGCGTTCCATCATCCAGTGCCAGGCCGTATGGGCAACCATCGTCGAGAGAATGATCGTGCCGATGCGCTCGGCCACGACACGACTGAACAGGAATTCAAGGGCAGGGATGAGCAGCAACAGCACCAGCAATTGGCCGAGTTCGACGCCGAGGTTGAACGACAACAACGACGTCAACAAGTGCGAACCCGCAAACTGCAGCGTCTGCCGCAAGGCGAAAGAGAATCCAAATCCGTGAACGAGGCCGAAGCCAAACGTGATCATCCATCGCCGGCCCGCATTGCTGCCGACAATGTTCTCCAACGCCATATACAGAATCGAGACCGCAATCAATGTTTCAATCAGCGGAGGAAACCACAGCGCCTCCGGTCCAAGATTAAAAGCCGAAGCGATCAGTGTGATCGAATGCGCAACCGTGAACGAAGTGACGATGGCCACCAGCGCGCGAAACCGCCGGAACGGAATGATCAGGCAAAACAGAAACAGCAGGTGATCGGTTCCTTCAAGAATATGAAAGAAACCAAGCTGCACAAACCGAAACGCGGCCTGGTGCCAGCGGGGGTCAAGCCGCACCAGTCCAGGGTCGCCCAGAAATTCGAACGCGCGAACAACCCCCGACGGCGGCATAAAACGCAAAACCGTAACAACGCGCAGGCCCAAGCGCTCAAAGGCCGGGTGAATCGCGAACTCCGAACGGTCCGACTGAATCGGATAGTCGAACAATACATCCAGCATCGCCTGATCCCAGTAAAGGTCGATGTTGTCGGGAAGCCGCGGGCTCGCAACGTGCGCGAGCGCCTGATCGTAAGACGCAAATGACTTATCCGACTCCAGGGAGACTCGAGCATCGGCGATGGTCGGTTTAGGTAATCGCGTGTCGCCTTCGTCGATTTCGGTGAAGTTTGAAATCCACTGCTCGGCAGCGTCACGAAGGTACTCGTCGACGCGTGGCATATCGAGATAGCCTGGCCCGCGTTTTGGAAATTCGATGTCGCGCATCGCCTTCAATGGAACGCGTATGAGAAAACGCAGCGTTCGGCCTTCGGGCTTGAGGAATGCCTGCACGGTGATATCGGCCGGTATGTCGTGCGCCAGCGTTTGTAGACATGCAGACAGAAAGACAAAGAGAAACAGGAAGCCAGGTCGGACGGCTCTGTTTAACAACCATTTTACTTCCAGCTTCTGTGAAGAGATTTGTCGGCGAGCAGAAGTCCCCTCCTTAGCAAAGGAGGGGAGGATGCGCCCATGAAGAAAATGTCGCGAAGCCTTGGTGGTAACCATTTATGTGACGATGTTTTTCCAGTTCTTGATCAAATGCTCCGCAGTCCGCCATGCGAGAGCCTGAATCGTTTGCGTCGGATTGCGCGCCCCGCTGGTGCCCATAACGGACCCGCCCAGTATGCCAAGGTTCGGCGCCTCGTGAGAGAAGCCCCATTTATTGACCACATTCGTCTCGATATTGTCGCCCATGCGCGTTCCGCCGTACGCGTGCGTCGAAGCCCCCATTGGTCCTGCGACGTTCCCGTTGCCATTGACCTCGATCGCGCCGGCTGCCCTGTACCACTGCTTCATCTTGTCTGCGATGAACGTTCCGATCTTTTGTTCATTCTCCTTGTATTGGGCAGTGATGCGAATCACAGGAATCCCCAGCGGGTCTTTTACTGTTGGATCGAGATCCAGATAATTGTCCTCGTACGGAAGCGTCGTTTTCTGGAGATAAGCCGTGTTCGAGCGATCTGCATTTTCCTTCACGACGGCTTTCCACTTCGAGCCCCAATTTGAGCCGCCTTGCATCCAGGCTTGCACGCCATTCACGGCAGCAATCGGCCGACGCTCGGTGTAAACGTAAAGATTTCCGCCGCCAATGAAATCGAAACCCGAGTGATCGAAATTATCATCCGCCCAATTATCAATGGCGATGCCCTGACCCGGTGTTCCATACCAGTTGTTGAGCTTGAAAGGGAAGAGCGCGCTCACCGCGCCGCCCTGATTGTGGCTGAAGTAATGTTTGCCGATTTGTCCGTGATTGTTCGACAGCCCATTTGGATAAGCTTTGGACTTCGACAGCAACAGCAGACGCACGTTCTCATAAAGGTAACTGGCCAGCAGGACTGCGTCGGCCGGTTGGAAGTATTCTTGCACACCCTTCAGATAATTCACGCCGGTGACTCTGCCGTTATTGTCAACCTCGATCGTTGTCACTCGCGCTTCGGTAACAACCGTGAATTTCCCGGCCTTTATCGCTTTTGGGATCGTGGTGACTGCGGTGGAACTCTTCGCGTTGATGTGACAGCCTGCGCCAATGCAATATCCGTGATACGCGCAGCCGGGCCGGCCGTTATAAGCTTTGCTGGTGATCGCGGCAGGCGCGACGAAAGGTTGCCAGCCGAGCGACTTTCCGGCAGCGATCATCTTTTCCATGTATCCACTGGTGCGGAGCGCAGGCATCGGATATTCACGCTTGCGCGGCCCTTCGAAGATGTTGCCGCGCTCATCTTTTTTGCCGCCGATGTTGCCCGCCCTGCCGGAAACGCCGATCTCGTATTCCACTTTGTCGTAAAACGGCTCGAGTTCTTCATAGGAGAGCGGCCAATCTTCCACGGTCGATCCTTTTGGAATCCGCGATGCGCCGTAACGCCGGATGGTTTCACTGCGAACTTTGAAGTCCCACGGATTCAGCCGCCAGCTCTGCGCCATGTAGTGAACGGACGTG
>QHXA01000009.1:5335-13170 GCA_003222755.1 Acidobacteriota bacterium | reverse complement strand
GGCGGTGGCTCTCACTGTGATTCCTTCCAGTTTCGTTTTCTGCGGTCCCGGCGGCCAAAGCCCGCGGTTGAGTTTCAGCTCATCGGGCGCCATGTCTCTTGTGTTCAGCCACGATCCCGCTTCAAGGCCAATGACCTCGAGTCCCGCTTGGGCGAGTGGAAGACATGCCACGCCGCCTGCCGCGCCAAGCCCTATGATGACAACATTCGTTTTCTCGAGATTCGTGGCCACGCTAGAACTCCCCTTTATTAAACATCGGGTAGTCGTACGCAGACTTGCGGCTCGGTTCCGGCTTCATGTCCATGCGTTGCAGGTTCGCCGGGACCACGACGCGCGCGCCCGGATAGCCAATGAGATCCCAACCGATGAAGTTCTCGTTTCCGCCGTAGAACGGATCGGAGAATGTGCCTTGAATCGTGTGGGTCCTAACAAGATTGAAGAATTGTCCTGAATCGCCGGTAAAGCCAGTCGCCCGATTGGCTTGCATCTCCGTCAGAACGGCGTCTTGGTCGGTCGCGGAAAGTTTTGCGAATAGCGCGCCTTTTGAGGATTGAGCGAAACTATCGACGGCGGCGAGCCCGGCGGCATATGCGGAACGCTGATTCTTCAGCGCCCCGGCAAGCGCACGGTCGATGAACCGATCCGCTCGCGCCTCGAGAGCGCCGGGGCCGTTCTCATCGGCGGGAATGATGCGCGCGATGATCGCTCGTAACGTTTCCGCTTCGGCCGGAGTGAGCGTAACGAGGGCATTGCCCACACCGGCAAGCCCCTGCGTTCGCGCCTGCGCCCGTGACGCAATTGGAGGGACCGCGGCCACGCCGATCATGACGCCGAGCTGCTTCAGCATCTCACGCCTGGACAGATGTTTGTTGGTCATATGGATGGTCTCCTGACGTGAGCAGCAACATAGGTTGCGGATGGGGAGATTTTCAAGAGGAAATCATTGCCGCAGCATGTGGCCCTCTGAGGAACTTGGAAATTGGACGAATCCTGCATCTCAAATCCGAAATCCGAAATCTCAGATTGGACCGGGCCTGAGCCCCCGCCATTGCCAGTCCAATTTAAGATTTCGGGATTTCGGATTTGAGATGCAGGATTTGTCCAATCTTAAATTTGCTCCGGCGTGAGTGTGAGTGCAGGATTAGTCGAGTCCACCCTTTACAAGCTTCGCGTGGGGCTACATTCCCTCGCCCCTCTGCGGCGGCGCGTGATACGATGCTCGGTCACTCCAAGGAGTTCGTTCTTATCTATGCGTGAAGTGAGCTTGAATGAAGTTGCCGTGGAAGAAACGGCAGGATTAACTTCGGGGCGAGTTCTTCCTCTGCTCCTCATTATGTTTGTCGGGAGCGGTTGTTCCGCACTGATCTACGAAGTGGTTTGGTTTCAGCTGCTTGAGCTTGTGATTGGCTCCTCTACAGTTTCGCTCGGAATATTACTGGGAACGTTTATGGGCGGCATGTGCCTGGGTAGTCTCCTGTTTCCGCGAATCGTCTCGCGAAGACTTCACCCATTGCGCGTGTATGCGTTCATGGAATTGGGCATCGGCGCCATCGGTCTGCTGCTTCTGTTCGCAATGCCATTGATCAACGGCGTGTACACGGCATGGGCAGGATCAGGATTCATCGGCATGTTGCTGCGCGGGATCATTGCGGGCATCTGCCTGCTCCCGCCGACATTTCTGATGGGCGCGACGCTGCCCGCGATCTCGCGGTGGGTGGAGACAACTCCGCGTGGCGTTTCGTGGCTGGGCTTCTTCTATGGCGGGAACATCGGCGGGGCCGTGATCGGCAGTCTGCTCGCGGGTTTTTACCTGCTGCGCGTTCACGACATTTTGATCGCGACGTTTGTGGCAGTGGGATTGAATGCGGCCGTCGCACTGGTCAGCCTGGCTGTTTCCAAGTCGACATCGTACATGGCTGCCGACCAAACGGTTGACACGACTCTTGCTACGACTGCCTGGCCGGTCTACATTTCAATTGCGCTGTCCGGGTTGACAGCGCTTGCGTGTGAAGTCATTTGGACGCGAATTCTCTCCCTGCTTTACGGCGCCACGGTCTATACGTTCTCGCTGATTCTTGCCGTGTTCCTCCTTGGATTGGGCATCGGCAGTACACTGGGTTCCGCTCTCTCGCACCAGATGAAGCGGCCTAGGGTCGCGCTGGCTTGGTGCCAGGTGTTGCTTTGCGCGGCCATGGCGTGGGCAGCATACATGTTAACGGAATCCATTCCGTGGTGGCCGGTCGATCCCTCAATCGCGAGCACCCCCGTGTTTACGTTGCAGCTGGATCTGGTGCGCACGCTCTGGGTCGTACTCCCTGCCGCCATTCTCTGGGGGGCGAGTTTCCCGTTGGCTCTAGCTTCGGTGGCATCTCGCGGACAAGATCCGGCGCGGCTCGTGGGCGGCGTTTACGCGGCGAACACGGTGGGGGCAATTGTGGGGTCGCTCGGAGCAAGTCTGCTTCTGGTCGCATGGATCGGAAGCCAGCATTCTCAACAGCTGCTCATCGTTCTTTCCGCAATTTCCGCGCTCTTTGCTGCGGGCGCCACAGCGTTCGGCGCTGAATCGGGCAAGAACCTCTCCAAATACGCTCTGGCTGTATCGATTTTGATCATCGCCGGCTATACAGAATTGCTGGCCGCAGTGGTTCATCCGCTGCCGGCCCGATTGGTCGAGTACGGCCGGTTTGCGACAGTCCGCGGCGCCTCAAACAAAACGGTGTATGTGGGGGAAGGCTTAACGGCGTCGGTGGCTGTTTCTGATTTGCCCGACGGCATACGTAACTATCACAATGCTGGAAAGGTTCAAGCGTCGAGTGATCCTGCCGACATGCGCCTGCAGCGCATGCTCGGCCATCTCACGACGTTGGTGGTCGACAACCCTCGCCGTGTGCTGGTGATCGGGTGCGGCGCGGGCGCCACGGCCGGCGCCGTCAGCATCGAACCACGACTGCAAAAGGAAACGATCGTCGAAATTGAGCCGCTCGTGCCCAAGGTCGTCTCGACGCATTTTGCGGAGCACAATTTCGATGTGATCCGGAATCCTAAAGTCGAAGTGCGCATCGATGACGGGCGTCACTACTTGCTGACATCGAGAGAAAAGTTCGACGGCATCACGTCCGATCCTCTCGATCCCTGGGTCAAAGGCGCAGCTGCGCTGTATACGCGGGAATTCTTCGAGATTGCGAAAAAGCATCTGAACC
The DNA here is from genome assembly GCA_003222755.1 of Acidobacteriota bacterium. GTDB lineage: Bacteria > Acidobacteriota > Terriglobia > 20CM-2-55-15 > 20CM-2-55-15 > 20CM-2-55-15. The sequence continues at coordinate 9,970 of QHXA01000009.1, read as the reverse complement.
CAGGCGGTGTGGTCACACAGTTTGTGCAGCTCTATGAAAGCAACGAAGAGGCGGTGAAGAGCGAAATTGCGACGTTTTTTGAAGCTTTCCCAAACGGCATGGTCTTCGCGAATACGGTGAACGGGCAAGGCTACGACGTCGTTTTGTTTGGTCAGGTCGAGCCCACGACGATTGATGTCGACCAATTGCAGAAGCGGCTGGATACTCCGGAGTTCGCGAAGATGGCGCAGTCGCTGCGCGAAATTGGGATTTATTCCGCTCGTGATTTGGTGGCGACATATGCGGGTAGTGCAAAGGATTTGGAACCCTGGACTCGGGACGCTTTGATCAATCGCGACCGCAACCTCCGGTTGCAATATCTGGCCGGCATGTCACTGAATACATATAAGGCCGATCCCATCTATATCAGCATGGCTTCCCATGCAAAGTTTCCGGACGCGCTGTTTAAGGGTTCGCCGGAAACTCTCGCAGCACTCCGCGGCGCGATCCGATTCCCCACCGTTTCGGGACAATGACGTCGTTCGGCAGCCAAAGCATGGTGGCGCGCCTCCGGCGTGTCATTGTGAAGCGGCCCGAAGAAGCATTCCGTAGCCGGGACCACATTGAAAAACAGTGGAAGGATCTCGGCTACACCTGCCCGCCGGATTTGGCCCGGGCCGCGCGTCATCATCAGCAATTCGTGAATCTGATGAAAGAAGGCGGGGCCGAAGTCCTCTACCTTCCCGCCGACGATCGCACTGGACTGGATTCTTTGTACGTTCACGATCCCGTGTTGGTGACCGATCATGGCGTCGTGATCTTCCAGACCGGAAAGATCGCCCGCCGCGGAGAAGGACCGGCTTTTGCGGATACGCTCGAGAATTGGGACGTCCCTATCCTCGGAACCGTTGATGCCGCAGCAACTGCCGAAGCCGGCGATATGGTCTGGCTCGATCACGACACTCTGCTTGTGGGCCGCGGCTTCCGGACGAATGCGCTCGGTATCGAAAGACTTTCGGATCTACTGAGGCCGCTCGGCGTGACGGTGATTCCCGTTGAACTTCCATACTGGAACGGTCCCGGCGATGTGCTTCATCTCATGTCCTTCATCAGTCTGTTGGATGACGACCTTGCAGTTGTCTATCGCCGAATGCTTCCAGTCCCGCTCTTCGAATTGTTGACGGTTTGTGGAGTTCAGCTCGTCGATGTTCCTGAGGAAGAGTACGACACGCTCGGCTGCAACGTTCTGGCAGTCTCGCCTCGAAACGTAGTGATGGTCAGCGGCAATCCAATCACGCGCTCCCGCCTCCAAGCCGCAGGTTGCAACGTATCGCAATTCGACGGCGGCGAGATCTGCTTCCCCGGCGCCGGCGGCCCAACCTGCCTCACGCGGCCACTGCTGCGGGGGTAATTCACCGCGGCTGCACGCTATCGCGCTTGCGCTTCGCGCGCCAAGAAGCAGATTACGCGCTTCCCAAGCCCAAGTTCCTGCGAGAAACTGGAGCGGCTCGCGGTCGTATGCGCTCTCAGGGTGCGATCCGCATCGTTTTTACGATTCCAGGGGTATGCAAAAAACGTGTACCCTGGCTAATTTCCAAGCACGCCTCCGGCGTGCTTGCCGCGCAAAACCGGTAGGAGGTGCGATGCACGTTGAGCATATCGCGGTTGTCGGTGCCGGAGCCGTCGGCTGTTATTTCGGCGGAATGCTCGCGCGGGCCGGCGTGCCGGTGACGTTGATTGGGCGTGCGCAACACGTGGAGGCGATCAACCGTGATGGCCTGTTCGTGGAACGCAACGATTTTCAAACCTACGTTCAGCTCCAAGCGGATACACGAATCGAATCCGTTCGCAACGCGACAATCGTTCTGCTGTGTGTAAAAACGATCGATACCGAAACTGCTGCGGCCGCAATCGCGCCACACCTCGGCCGCGATACGCTTCTGGTCAGTTTTCAAAACGGTGTAGATAACGCGGAACGCATCCAGAACACCACGGGAATCAATGCCATTCCTGCAGTCGTATACGTCGCAGCTGAGATGAGCGGTCCCGGCCGCGTGAAGCACAATGGTCGCGGCGATATCGTCATCGGGAACGTGCCGCGGCTCTCAAGTCTGTTTACAGATGTCGGCATCCCGTGTCGTGTTTCCGACAACATTGCAGGCGAGCTGTGGACAAAGCTGGTCATGAATTGTGCGTACAACGCGATCTCTGCGGTCACAGGCTCACGTTATGCGTTCATCAAAGACAACCCGTTTAGCCGTGGCATCATGCGAAACCTGATCGCCGAAGTGGTCGAGGTCGGTTACGCGGCCGGCGTTAGACTCCCGAGCACTGAACAGTTATTCGATGCCGCGCTCACACTCGGAGACGCGATGGCAACCGCAATCTCATCGACCGCGCAGGACATCGCTCGCGGTCGCCTTACTGAGATCGATGCTTTGAACGGCTACGTTGCGAACCGTGGCAAAGAGCTCGGCATTCCGACGCCGGTCAACAGCACCTTGCATGCGCTCGTAAAGCTGCTGGAGAGCCCAGCAAGATAATTCCACACAATATGAAAACTATTACGCTCACTATTAAAGAAAATACGTTAAGGCGCATTGATGCAATTGTCGGCCGCACGGGCCGGTTCGGAGCAAATCGCTCGCAATTCATTCGCGATGCCATCTGCAATCAACTTGCGCGAATCGAGAAAGAGGAGGAAGAAAAACGTGAGCGAGAAATCTTCAAACGCAGTCGAAGCAAGTTGCGCCGACAGGCTTTAGTCCTCATCAAGGAACAGACGAAACGATGAAACGGGCCGAAAGCCAAACTGCAATCTGAACTCCAGAAACTAGAAACATTCAAGACGGATTAGGAATTCGGAGTGCGCGGCTACTCGGACTTCGCCAGTGGCCAGAATTTGAAAAACTCTGCAAAGAAGATCAGGAACGGAAACGTGACGGCCAACAACGCCGATGCCAGCCAGATTTCCAGTTCGTAAGTTGGCGGACCGGAATGCAGCGTTCCTGTGACCACCGGCGCAAGCCCACGATAGAGCTGCGCCAAACCCGTTCCGATGACCGCGACGAGTAAAGCATTGGCAATTCCTTTCACCGGCTGCGTCAGCTTGGCCATCGCGGAGTTCTGAAGCATATTGAGTACGATTATCGATCCAAAGATGTACGGAATGGGTACCGTTACCAGGAACACCATCACGTCCATCTGAACTACGCGCATACCAATCCAGAAGAGAAGACCACCCAAAAGCACGCAAACGGCCGTCCACACGATGCCGAGCACCGGCTGCTGCATCACAGCATGAAATTTTGTCAGCGGCCACAGATCGAAGCTCAACAGCAAAAACATAATGCTTAGGCTCGTGACGTAGAAGACAAGCGCATTCAACGCAGTGAACATTCCGTGCGGGTCCAGCGATGCGACATAAACCGGAGCGCCTTGCAGGAAGGTGTAGTCGAAGAAAAGCCGGAACAGAAGCAGGTTCACTACATAGCACGCAACGAGCATCGCAACGCCGGCGACAACATCATTCTTAAAGAGTGTCTTGAACGGCCAGGCGCCAAATACGATCGTGGCCCAGAAGGTCACAACAACCGAGACGATAATCGCATGCGACGGCACAGGGCCTGGCGGCGTGATGTTTCCGCCGGAGACTGCAAGATATGTTGGAGCGACGACGACGCCCGCTAACAGCGTCAGGGCTGCTAATAAAATCCCTTTCACCGGTTGCTTCTGTTTCGCCGCAAAGGCCGGCTGATTCGTTCCCCACGTGACCCCAATCACGATTTGCATCGGAATGATGCAAATCATCAAATACGCGACCCAACTGCCAAACGTCGGAAAATCAAAAAACGAGATGAAGCCGAGCGACACGGTCATCACCAGAATTGCCGCGGCGATTCCCAAAACAGGCTGCTTCAGTCCGAACACATTTCCTCCATCGTTTCGATTCCTTTTTTGCGCGGGGATAATACCACAGCGTGACGGGGAGGTGAGGGGGGCTCGAAAAAAGCAAATGGGCCGCAGATCGCGTGATCCGCGGCCCGTTTTTCAGCGATTCAGAGAGGAACTACTGTTGGTTGTTGCCGCCGCCTCTGGCGAAAATTCGGCCGTCAGGCATGGTGATCTGGGCTTGGCCGATCCGATACGATTCCGGCTTCTTGGCACGAACGCCGCTGACCTGTACCTTCTCGCCGATTTTCAATGAATCCGGTCTCCAGCCTTGCCGGAATAGAGCATTCGGCGGGCCGCCTTCGACGGAATACACGACGTCCTTCCCATTTTCCTTCGCTTCGATATTGACGTAGATGTGAGGATTCATCCAATCGACGCTCTTTACCGTTCCCTCAAACTTAATGGGCTTTGTGGTATCAAATTCGGCCGAGATCGCATGGTGCGCAAGCGCCGGAATTGCCGCGGCCAACAGAATTAGGCAGAGACCAATAGCAAGAAAATTTCGTTTCATCAAACCTCCTCGTGATATCGCTGATAACTGAACGCCAATTATTTTAGTCGCGCTCTGCTAAGTCAAGGGATTATTCGGCCCGGCCGGTTGACACAATGGTCGCGGCTGTATACGATGCCCGTCCTGTGTTCCGGCCTCGCGTAATCGCGTCACTTAGCGCGCATTCAGGAGGTGAACTTGGCCGTTCCGTT
>QHXA01000009.1:3785-5299 GCA_003222755.1 Acidobacteriota bacterium | reverse complement strand
CGACTCACCCTCCTTGTTCGCTTATTGGTTTATTCTTTCGTTCCACGCCCTCGGCATGGGTTTACTGGTTGGCGCAAGCGTCGTCATCGATCTGCGGATTCTCGGTGTCGCGCGCGATCTCCCGCTGGCGCCGCTGAAGGGCCTCTACAGCATTATCTGGACCGGTTTCTGGATACAGGTGGCCTCTGGCTTGTTACTTTTGATTGCGTATCCGACAAAAGCTTTCACGAATCCGGATTTTTATATCAAGTTAACCCTGATCGGGCTTGCGGTGGCCGTGATGCAAAAGCTGAAGAAGCGCGTGTTCAGTGATTCCACCGTGACAGACTTCGACATGATGAGGAAGGGCAAAGTCCTCGCCACCTGGTCCCTTGTGTTTTGGGCCGGCGCCGTGACCGCGGGTCGCTTGCTGGCTTACACGTACAACTATCTGAAGTACGACTACAGAGGATAGGGAGGATTCAGCGATATGAACCTGGCATACGTACATCTTCTGCTGAATCACTTGCCGATCCTCGGCACGCTGATCGCGCTCGGCCTATTTCTTGTGTCGCTGGTGGCGAATCAGGATGACCTGAAGCAAGTCAGCCTTGTGCTGTTCTCGCTGATCGCGCTGGTAGCAATCCCAACCTATATGAGTGGAAGTGGCGCGGAGGAACTGATCAAAGATTCGCCTGACGTATCGATGGCCGTGATCGAAACGCATCAGGGCGCGGCACTGGTTGCATTCATTTTCATGGAAATCACCGGCGCGGTTTCAGTACTCGGACTGTGGCGGTTCAGCCGGACGGTGAAGAATCCGTGGTTGTCAGGTCCGGCGCGGCTAAATCTATTAGCCGTGCTGCTGCTGGCAAGCGTCACGGCCGGCCTGATGGCCATCGCCGGCAACACCGGCGGCGAGATCCGGCATCCGGAGATTCTGTCTCAGCAAGAATCGACATCTGTTGTTGGGAATGCCGGTTCCAAGTTGATTCTGTCGATCCATCACTTCGTAATCGACTCTTCCATGTGGGTGTGGCCAATCCTGGAGGACTTGCACTTCATCGGTCTGATACTGCTTTTGGGCGCAATCGGAGTAGTCAATTTGCGCGTACTCGGGTTCCTGAAACAATTGCCGGTTGGACCGCTGCATCGATTCATCCCGTGGGGAATCGCGGGATTCGGTATCAACGTGATTACCGGGTTTCTTTTCTATCTGGGGATGCCCGGTTTCTACAACATGAACTTCGTTTTTCAACTCAAGATGTTTACCATCCTGCTTGCAGGCGCAACTTTGCTGCTGTTCTACTGCACCAGCACCTTTCGCAAGTTGGGGGAGCTCGGACCCGGAGAAGACGCCCCGCCATTCGCGAAATTCATCGCGGTGACGTCAATCGTATTGTGGTTAGCGGTGATTGTGCTGGGCCGGTATATACCTTTCGGCGAAGTGACGTAAGAACTATTTCGCTTTCGACAACTCGTCGTACAAGGACGCGTAAAACGCCGGCTGGAACGTCCACCCTAAATCGTCCGTT
>QHXA01000009.1:514-3753 GCA_003222755.1 Acidobacteriota bacterium | reverse complement strand
GCGTTTTACGACCGTATCGAATTTCATTCTGTAGGCCTGGATATCTGCTTTGGACTTCGGCTCACCGCGGCCGGGTATGGCTTGTTCGAAATCGAGGGCCAATACACCGTCAAGGATTTTCGTCCACTCGACTGCGCTACCTCCGTTGGCGAAATCGACGATGGGTGTCGCGTCCGTGATTTGGTCGCTGACCATGACCACTTTCATATCGGGGAAGTAAACCATCGTGTCATCGCCGGTGTGGCCACGCCCGAAACTATATAAGCGGACTTCAGCGTCGCCGAGCTTGAGCGTGTAGTCTTTGGAGAATGTCTGGGTGGGCCGGCCCGGAATATCCTTGGTGCGCGGATCGTTACCCATCCACGTCTTCAGTGCCTCGAGCGCCACGACCTGTGCGCCCGCATCAATGAACTTCTGGTTATTGCCGACATGGTCGGGATGATGATGCGTATTGATGACGTACTTAACGGGCTGGTTCGTGACGGATTTAATCTCTTCCATCAGGCGATTGAAATTTTCGTCACTTGGGTTCTTTGTATCGACGACGATCAGCCCTTGATTCGTCACTCGAACGAGAGTATTTGCTCCGCCACCGGTAATCTCGTACAGATTCGGCTTGAGCATTTTGATTTTTTCGACCGTCTGTCCGGCCGCCGGCCCGCCACGGCCGCCGCCGCGCTGGGCGAAGGTTGGAACACATACGATACAGATCATTGCCGCAACGGCCACAATAAAAGACATTTTGCGTAACACGGTTCCTCCCGAATCTATCGGCTGGTTATATTAGCCGTGACAGTTCCAAGCGTGGCCTATAATTTTCGCCTCGATGGAGTTCGGGGACGAGGGGGGCGCCCCCTCTCCCCACTCCCCGCATTCATCTTGACACCGGATACCGTGCGGCATAGCCTCTCGAAATCGAGTCGAGGGCGCACACGCTATCGAGAAAGGAGATTCAATTGAGAATTCGTTTGAATTCCGTAATGGCAGTGGCGGCCTTCGTCGCCATCTTAAGTTTTGATCTTGGACTTGCCGCCCAGCAGGCTGCACAAGGCCAAGCTGGAGGTGCGACTGGTGCTGCACCAGCCGCGGGACAACGCGGTGGTGGGGCAAGAGGAGGCGGCCGCGGCGCCGCAAACGCCAATCTGCCGCCGGCGGGGCCTGCACCTCGCCTATCCAATGGCAAACCGGACCTCAGTGGTCACTGGAACAATCCCTACACTCCGAATATGGCCGGTGTCCGCGGCGCGAACGTGCTAGACCCGATGACGCTCATGCCTTTCGATTGGCCGCATAAAGGCGAGCCGCTGCCCGATGCGAAAGGGCAGCCAAAGACCTACGATCTTCCGTTCACGGAGTGGGGTCTGGCAGAGTGGAAAGCATATGACCCGGAGAAGAACGGCGACTATGCCGGCAGTTGCTTACCTTTCGGCATGGCGCGAAGCATCAATTCGCCTCATGGCACCCAAATCGTGCACAGCAATGATGCAATCGCATTTCTGTTTGAACAGAACACGTGGTTCCATTGGGTTCCGTTAGATCCCAACTTCAAATGGCCTGCGGACCTCCCACCGAGTTGGACTGGCGTTTCTACAGGTCATTGGGAGGGAGATAAGCTGGTCATCGAGACGACCGGTTTCAATGGTTACACCCGGCTCGACACGAACGGGCATCCGCACAGCAAGGATGTGAAGATGACCAATACGTTCGAGCGGCTGGATTCACGGACAATACGGCACACCTTCACCGTTCATGATCCGAAGGCCTATATACACGACTGGACGAATGTCCGCACCTGGAACCTTAAACCCGCGAATGACGTGATCATGGAGTACTCTTGCGAAGAAAATAATCTCGGTCTCGATGACGGTACCATCGTGAAGTGGAGGTATCCAGACCGAAAGAACTAGCGAAAGCACGAATAAACAACGAAGGCCGCCATCAGGAATGATGGCGGCCTTCGTTGTTTATTCGTGCCTTTGGTGCTTACTGATTCGCTGCCGCGGGACCGCCGAAAACTCGCGTGCCGTCCGCTTTGGTGATCGTCGCGCTGCCCACACGATTTGAACCGTCGCTTTTCGCGCGGCTACCCGTTACCGTAACCGTTTCACCGATCTTCAGCGTATCCGGTCTCCACCCATTCCGGAAGAGCGAATTCGGCGCTCCGCCTTCGACCTGATAAACGACAGTCTTTCCACTCGCGTCCTTTGCTTCGATGTGGGTGTAGATGTGCGGATTCATCCAATCGACCTTTTGGACCGTACCTGTAAAAGTAATTGGCTTGTTTCGGTCAAACTCCGCGGACACAGCATGGTGAGCGAGTGCCGGGGCCGCAGCCGAAAACAGACCGAAACCCAAAATGCAAACCCCCATGAGTTTCCGTGTCATTGCTACCTCCGATTGAAACTAGTTTTTGAATGCAACGTGATTATTGACTCCAACGTGAACGAAGTCAAGCAACTGTAGCGGAAGTTTGTCCATTTGCGCACGCCGGAGGCGTGTCAGGAAATTAGCCGGGGGTTAAGCGAGCGGAGCGAGCGCAACCCCCGGTTGTCTGAAACCAAAAACAGCCGCACCCTGGAAAGCGAGGAATCCTCGACACTCGTTCAGGGTGCGGCTCCTGAGTTCTCGACGTATTACAGGGGTACGCAAAAGACGCGTACCCCTGGCTAATTTCCCAGCACCGCTCCGCGGTGCGAAATGCCAAGCCTCGTTACTATGGCGCGTTCGGCAAAGGCGCTTTGCCGTCCAGCATGAATACCAGCAGCTTCGGCGGAACGGGTGGCGGCCCCGGCGGGAAACCTCCAGGACCTCCGGCGCCGGCAGTTGCCGCCCCGGCCGCGCCACCGCGTTGAGCTGCGGCCTGAGCACCAGCAATGTCGGGCGGAACATTCGTCCCCGCTGCCGGAGCGGCGGCGGCACCTGCACCCGCAGGCGGTGGCGGTGCTGCGCCGCGATTTCCGACCGCACCGGTGCCGCCCATCAACGCCACGTACTGTTTTCCATCGAGCACGTAGGTGATCGGAGGTCCCATTCCGCCACGCAAGCCAGTCTGAACGTCCAGAAGCTTTTCACCTTTATCGGCACTGTAGGCGATCAACCTGCCGTCGGGAATCACTTGAAAGACCAGATTGCCGGCAGTCGTGACCGTTCCGCCTCCGATTCCGCCGCCTCCGTTGCCGCGCCATCGTTCTTTTTGCGCGGCCAGATCCCAGGCGACGAGAGCTCCGCGTTGGCCTTCG
>QHXA01000009.1:0-491 GCA_003222755.1 Acidobacteriota bacterium | reverse complement strand
GGGGCCGGAGCGGCGGTCTCTGCCGCTGCACCGCGCGCGCCCCCACCAGCGCCTCCACGAGGACCAAACACGATACCCATATTTTGGCGACCGGGAGTGTAGGTGAAGTCCTTCTGCTCGGTGTAGGTGAAGGAGCTGGTCGTGGTGGTCGGAATGTACACCAGGCCGGCCGCAGGGTTGTAGGACATGGGCGACCAATTGTGCGCACCACCGGGGCCAGGGGAGATTGAGACTGTTTCCTTATTGTGGTCGTAGTGGGCTTCAGGATTAATAATCGGACGACCTGTTTCATGATCGATACCCTTCGCCCACGTGACCTGAGCGAACGGCTGCGCAGAAATGAACGCACCCGAAATCCGATCCAGCACGTAGTAGAAGCCGTTCTTGTTCGCCTGCATGATCACTTTACGCTGCCGGCCATTGATGGTCATGTCGGCAAGCATGAGCTGCTGCACGCTATCGAAGTCCCATGAGTCCCCGGGGACCATCTG
>QHXA01000848.1:3419-3982 GCA_003222755.1 Acidobacteriota bacterium | reverse complement strand
TTGCCAACGGCAGCGTCGCTCAACTGGCGGACTTTCTGAACCGCAGCCGGAATATCACCAATAAAGGTGGCGGTTTTGTGCGCAACAGCGGCCTGTTCCCGGAGAATTTCTTCGTCCTGAATCCGCAGTTCAATGGGGTCATGTTTTATGGGAATCCCGGCGGCTCGACGTATCAATCGCTGGAAGTTCGAATGACGAAACGGCTGTCGCAGGGCTTCACGGTCCAAACGTCGTATACATGGAGCCGGAGTTTGGGTGATAACGACGGAGACTTTTTCGTGGATTACCGGGATCCCAACAACCGGCGATTGAATAAATCATTGCTCGGTTTCCATCGCACGCATGCATTCCTGACGAACGGCACGTACGAATTGCCATTCGGGCCAAACCGCCCGTTCCTCAGCAGCGCTCCAGGATTTGTTCAGCGGTTCGTGGAGCGTTGGCAGCTGGGCGCGATCTTTAATCGAATTTCGGGAGCGCCGTTGACCATCACAGCTCCAATTGCGACAGTCGTTCAGCCATTTAACACACCGGCCGCCGGTGCGCCACCAATATGCATTGTA
>QHXA01000848.1:0-3304 GCA_003222755.1 Acidobacteriota bacterium | reverse complement strand
CCTCGATGGGCGCAGTCTCGCCGTTGAACGCATTGAACCGAGCATTCCGTAACAAGGCGATTGCGGATTCCCCCGGGCAGCTACTTCTGGTGAATCCCACACCGGGACAGATCGGCAATCTCGGACTGAAATGGATCGAAGGACCGGCGGCGCTCGGGCTGGACATGAACTTGATCAAGCGAGTGAGGATGGCGGAGACGAAGGAATTGGAATTCCGGATGGACGCGGTGAATGTGTTGAATCATCCGGTCTTTGGTAATCCCGATACGAACATCAACTCGCTCAGCTTCGGGCGGATTACCACAGCGACTGGCAATCGGCGATTCAATATCGGCGTACGGCTGAATTTCTAGTTATGCAAGTTCGTTCACCAAACAACGTAGCGTTTTCCAGCTGACATGAAAGGCCGCCCGTTGTCCAGTTCCCGGGCGACGGCAGTTTTGTACATCCGCGAAAACGGATTACTCTGAGGCGTGCATCTTCCCGTGAATCCCCCAGTCTTGCCGATGCTTGCGAAGAGGGTAGCCGAGTTGCCTACGGGCGGATCGTGGATCTTCGAGCCAAAATGGGATGGGTTTCGCGCGTTGGTGTTCCGGGATGGCGAGGAGATCCTGATCCAAAGCCGCGACGAAAAACCGTTAAACCGATACTTTCCCGAGTTGCTCGAGCTCATCAAGTCACAGTTGCCGGCTCGCTGTGTGCTCGATGGCGAGATCGTGATCGCGAAAAACGGCGGACTAGACTTCGAGGCGCTCCAACTCCGGCTTCATCCCGCGGCGTCGCGAGTGAAGTTGCTTTCACAGGAAACTCCGGCATCGATCGTGTTCTTCGACGTGCTTTGCGAAGGAGACCGAGATCTGCGCGACGCCGCCTTCCAAACGCGACGCCGGGAGTTGGAATCGATCGTTGGATCGGCGGCGCCGCCGATCCACCTGACGCCGGCAACCCGCGACTCGAGCATTGCGGCGGATTGGTTTCGTCGCTTTGAAGGAGCCGGTCTGGACGGCGTCATCGCCAAATCCATTTCCAGTATTTACGAGCCGAATAAGCGCGTGATGCTGAAGGTCAAGCACGCGCGCGACTGCGATTGCGTGGTTGCCGGTTTTCGATGGCACAAGAATGGCGACGGCACCGCAGTAGGCTCACTGCTGCTTGGCCTTTTCGATGAGTCCGGCGCCCTGCAGCACGTCGGGGTGTGCGCGAGCTTCACCGAAAGAAAACGCCGGGAGTTGGCGTTATATCTCGCGCCGTATCGAGAGAACGCGATAGCGAATCACCCTTGGAAACAGTGGGCCGAACATCATCGTATTCCCGGCGGCGAAAGCCGGTGGAGCCAGGGCAAGGATTTGTCGTGGGAACCGCTGCGTCCTGAGCTGGTCGCCGAAGTCGAGTACGACCACATGCAAGGTAGCCGCTTCCGGCACCCAGCCCAGTTTCGAAGGTGGCGTCCGGACAAGAAGCCGGCCGACTGCACTTATTCTCAACTCGAAGTCGTGCCGCCGTACGAGCTCGCAGAGATTTTCGCCGGCCGTTTATGACTTCGGTTTAGCCGGTTTTGCCTATTTTGCGCACGCCGGAGGCGTGTGAGGAAATTAGCCGGGGGTTAAGCGAGCGGGAGCGAGCGCAACCCCAGGTTGTCTGAATGAATTTGGACAGCTGTGATTTATGAGCCCGTGCGGTTACGGTTACGCCATTCACGTGTGGGGTCGTAATCCGGGTCCGGAGTTTCCTGCGGTGGCCGCGACGCTTCAGGCACATGCCGAAGATTGACGCGGATGCGCGTCCACGTTGATGACCTGCCGCGCATAGAGTCGATAAGTACATCGTCGATTTCGAGGAGTTTCGCCACATCAGGATATTTAGTCTTCCATTTTTCCAAACCCGCCAGCGCAGCGTCTTTGTTAGGAGAGTTCGCGATGATAAGTAGTGGCATCCTGGTCCGTGACTTTTTCGTGGGCTTTTTCACGCGCGACGGAGCCACGCGCGGCGCTTCGCCTTTTCGCGATCACGATCTCGCCATCGAGCACACAGCGAGCCGGCAACTGTGACTTGATGGGCTCGAGCAACTTTTCCAGCGAGCCTGCTTCGGCGTCCGCGTCATCGATGCCCGCGTGCGGATCACCGATCTCGGCGAAGCGCTTTGGAACAGTGAAAACGGTGAAGTCGCCTGGATCGCAATCGGGAACCTCATGCCAGTGAAGAGGCGTCGATACGCGCGCATCCGGCAGCGGCCGCACGGAATATCCAGAGCACGTCGTGCGATCCTTCGCGTTCTGGTTGTAGTCCAGGAACACGCCGTGACGTTCCTCTTTCCACCACTTCGAGGTGGCCAGTCCCGGCGGGCGCCGCTCGACTGCACGAGACAAAGCGAGAGCTGCGCGGCGCACCTCGGTGAAGGTCCATTGCTGTTGGATCCGCACGTTCACGTGCATGCCGCGTGAACCGCTCGTTTTGGGCCAGCCGCGAAGCCCCATCTCCTCGAGAAGCGATTTCACTTCAAGGGTGACACGGCGCACATCCTCCCAACGGACGCCGGGGCCAGGATCAAGATCCACGCGCAATTCATCCGGGTGTTCGAGGTCGCGGCTCCGTACCGGGTGAGGGTGCAGTTCGATGCAGCCCAGATTCACGACCCATGCCAGCCCCGCTGTGTCATCGACCACGATCTCTTCTGCCGTGCGGCCCGACGGAAATGCCAGGGTCACTGTTCGCAACCATGCAGGCCGTTTGACCGGCGCGCGCTTTTGATAAAACGCCTCACCCTCGGCGCCATCAACGAAACGCTTGAGAACCAAGGGACGATCCCGGATTCCGGCGAGTGCGCCTGGCGCAACCGACAGGTAGTAGCGGACAAGATTGAGTTTTGTGAGTTTCGTTTGCTTTGAAAAATAAAGCTTGTCCGGGTGAGTTATGCGGACCTCATGTCCGTTGATCAACAACACCTCGGCGGCATTATCTCTCTTCAAATCGTGTGCGCCAGTTTACGCCCGTTTCATTACCACGACACTAATGTCGTCCGATGGAGTCGCGAAGTCGAGCGCACTCGTCCTGATCGCCTCGAATATTGTTTTAGCCGGCCTGTGCTTGACATCGCGAACCACCTGTTCCAAATGTTGCGGGAAATATTCTTCATTGCCTCGCGTGTGTTCGAGTAAACCATCAGTGTAAAGGAGCAGGATGTCCCCCTTACCCATCAGAGTCCATTCATTCAAGCGATACCGCTCTTTGAAACCTAGCGTGCTGTCGGTCATGCGCCGATCGATGACGTCATTGGATGGAAGCGTTCCAATCGGTGGAAACGACG
>QHXA01000845.1 GCA_003222755.1 Acidobacteriota bacterium | reverse complement strand
CCGTCGAAGTGGTGAACTTCTCGTTCGTATCGGTATTCGTTGCTGTCAGCGTGACTCCCGGAAGGGGGGTGCCCCCAGATTGCACGATGCCGTGAATAATGCCGCCCGTTCCCCCTCTCTGCGTTTGAGCCAACACAACAATGTTGGCCAGAACTAAGGCGATAACAAACAGCCACCGGTTTAAAGAACGCACCCGAAAACCTCCAGTTAATAACTACGACAAGCTGTATTGATGGTTACGCCTACAATCTTAGCGCGTGTAAATTGTTGTAAAACAGAACGTGAAGGCGACTACCGTGGTGGAACCGGATGGCTGATGCTGTGGTATTCCGCGCTCATTTCAGGCCTAGCTTCTTGTTTTGCGAGAGTAGTTTCATCGCTTCCTTCAAACGCCTCCCGCGAGTTTCTTCTCGTTTGGCTGTGGTAATCCACAAAGTGTAATGGCGTTGATGAGAAGGGGCCAGCGCGCTGAAGTTCTTCGAGGCTTGCGGATTCGTCTGCAGAGCCTCCAGCATGAATGGAGGAACCGGCGCCGCTTTCGATCTTGCCGGCCGCGGCGGCCGTTCCGCATCGGAGTAACGGATTTTTCCGAGGCCGATCTCCGTCATACGGCCCTCGCGAATACATTTCGCGACACGTTTCTTGTTCAACTCCGACCAATTCTGGTTGTCCGTACGCGGCGTGAACTTCCGTGCATAATTCGTATCGTCAATGCGCTTGATGATGCTGTCGATCCAGCCGTAACAGAGAGCCTCTTCGACGGACTCTTCGTACGACATACACTGTTCACCAGTGTGTTTCTTCGGAAACACCACCCACACTTCTTTCATGGACGCGTGATTCTCGGCAAGCCAAGCTCGCCAACTCTCGCGATCCGTTGCTCGGAAAGTGTTTTGCAGTTTCATCCGATTACTGGAACTTGACGACGAACGCCGTTATCACAGCCACATCATTCTTTCGAAGCGTCGCAGCCGTCGGACGAGCCTTGTAAATGTCATTGATCTCGAATTTGATTTGGGTATTTTGCGTGACCGAAGCGGCAACACCCAGCGTCGTGTTGTAAAGAGCGTCCGAGAACTGCTTCGTCTTCCAGAGCCCAGTTACTGCCTGATTGATAGCAGCGGTCTTGGACAGCTTCCAATTCACCCGCTCCGCAGCGTTATACGCGCCCGAACCAGTCGTGTCGTGGCCCGGATTTCTCTCCCAGACTCCGCCGAGGCCATTATCTATGCTCATCGTGACGGTGTCCTTGTTGATGAGTTTGTAACCGACACCAGCTATCGGCGACCACAGGAACATGATCTCTTTGAATCTGTCGCGCAAATAATCCAGTTGACCGAATGTGAATACTCTCTGCGACAACGTGTATTCATCGCGAAGCGTTGTCGTCGCTCGATCAATTGTCTCGGCACCCTCTTTGTCTCCGCGTAAATACAGGCCCGTCCATTTGATTACATTTTTCGTCTTTGGATCGCGCGTTGCCGCGAATGACAAATTGAAATTGCGCGTATCACTGTTACCGTCAGTAAAAGCAAAACCTCCGCCGACGTTACCGCTCCAGGTTTTCGGAGGAGTTGCCGGCGCCTGCGCGTTGATTACTCCGCAGGCGATCAGACTGAACGCCACGCACGTGATGATGTGATTTGGTATCTTCATTTTTATTGTTTCTCACCCACTGCCAATAAATGTGCGCTGACTCCCTGGATGGAAGCTTCACGTTACAAGGCTCGGGCAAGGCTCGGGCGACCGTCAATAGATCATCTCGGCGGCGCGGGTCCTTCCAGCGCTCCTCGAAGTCTGGCAATAGCCATCCTGGTCCTTCGACGCCAAGTATTTCGACATCTGCAAAACCGGCTTCCACCAGCTCCGTCCTTAGTTCTTCCGGGCGATGAAACTTCGCTGTCGTGAAATAATCCAGGCGATTGGTATTATTGCGATGAACTCCCTCGTTTAAATCACGCTTCACGATGGCTCGAAATGCCTCGTCCGCGAACAGGTCTC
>QHXA01000844.1:1906-3750 GCA_003222755.1 Acidobacteriota bacterium | reverse complement strand
CGAAATCAGGGCCATCACGCGAGCCGGACAAATCAAAGGTCGTGGTGAACGTCATGAAAAGGATGACCGCCATCGTCTGGATGATCGAAGCCGTTACGTGCTCGGCTGGAGCAATGAAGCTAAGATCGACGCGTTGGAAGCCAAAGCGAAAGTGCTCGAAGATTACCTGGGACGCCTCGGCGGCGAGATCGCGCAACTGCAAGGCAAGTTGAAAGAAATCGGAAAGCGGATTGAAACCCTGAACAAACTGGATGGATATCGGGAATTCCGAGATCTCGACTGGCAGCCGATCGCCACTGAGATCGCACAATTGACCGACGAAAAACAGCGCCTCGAACAGGCATCCGACATACTTAAGACTCTCAATAAGCGGCTCGCCGCGGTTCTCCAGAACTTGAAAGAACTCGCAGAAGCGCTCGAAAAAAAGAAAGACGAACGAAGCAAAACCGACCAGAAACTCCAGGATGTATCGGCAGCTCTCCAAGAAGCACAAACGAAACTTGCTTCCGGCGGTATGGAAAATCATGCTGCGTCGTTTCCGCGCATAGAATCGCTTGCCCGCGAGGCTTTGGGCGATCATGCCCTGACGGTGGAGTCGTGCGACGCGCGCGAACAGCAGCTCCGCGAGTGGCTGCAGGCGCGAATCGATGCGGAGGATAAGAAGATTGGGCGTTTACGCGATCGAATCATCGATGCGATGCGGAAATTCCGCGATGACTATCCACTGGATACGCAGGATATGGACGTCAGCATCGATGCTGCGCAGGAATATGCCGGGATGCTTTCAAGGCTGTACACAGACGATCTCCCCCGCTTCGAAACCCGGTTTAAACAGTTGTTGAATGAAAACACCATTCGCGAAGTGGCAAATTTCCAGAGCCAGCTTGGCCGCGAACGGCAGCTCATCAGGGAGCGGATCGAGAAAATCAATGAATCGCTCACGAGGATCGACTACAACCAGGGCCGTTATATTGTACTGGAGCCCACGCCGAGCACCGACGCCGACATTCGCGACTTTCAGAACGACCTGCGCGCCTGCACGGAGGGCGCGCTTACCGGCTCGGAGGACGAGCAATATTCGGAAGCCAAGTTCCTGCAGGTCAAGAGCATTATCGAGCGGTTTCGCGGCCGCGAAGGCCTGACCGAACTGGATCGGCGCTGGACACGGAAGGTTACCGACGTTCGGAACGCTTTCGTGTTTGCCGCCTCTGAACGGTGGCGTGAAGACAACACAGAGCATGAGCACTATTCCGATTCCGGGGGCAAATCCGGGGGACAAAAAGAAAAGCTTGCCTATACGATTCTTGCGGCGAGCCTCGCATATCAATTTGGTCTCGAATGGGGCGCGTTGCGCTCGCGTACTTTCCGCTTCGTCGTTATCGACGAGGCCTTCGGCCGAGGTTCCGACGAATCGGCGCAGTACGGGCTGCAACTATTTCAACAACTGAATCTGCAGTTGCTCGTCGTCACGCCTCTTCAGAAGATTCACATCATCGAACCATTCGTTTCGAGCGTCGGTTTCGTTCACAACGACGACGGCCGCGCCTCGATGCTGCGCAATCTCACGATCGAAGAATACCGGGCGGAGAAGGCGGCCCATCGTCCTTAGAGCGTCTATGTACGGACCCGACGAAATCCTCCAACGGGCGGCCCGATCGTATCCGGCATATTTGCGAAGCGTGGTCGGAGGAGAAAACTTCTTCCCTCTGGTGGTACCGTTCGGTAAGACATCCATCCGCGATACCGATTTCGCGATACTGCGCAACGAAATCGCTGCTCTTAAAGCATGTAAGGCGAAATTCACCGTTGAATGGGTCGAAAAGAATGATCGGCGCTGGGGTCGC
>QHXA01000844.1:1035-1894 GCA_003222755.1 Acidobacteriota bacterium | reverse complement strand
TCTATTTTGCGACGGCGCAGGATTTTCTAGCGTCCATCGGAAAGATTCGTGAAACGGAGCGTTTCGTCCAAAACGTTCAACTAACGCGTTCAGTCTGCCCCGAGCTGGAAGAATGGCTCGCCCGAAATATATCGAAAATCATTGAGAACAGCGATATCTGGCCGGACATGTTGAAAGTCTGCCGCTACTTTCTGGATAATCCGCGGCCCCGCAGGTTTGTCCGCGAGCTACCGATTGCCATAGACACGAAGTTTATCGAAAGAAATCAGGCGGTCATCGCCAGTCTGTTGAAGTTTCTCATTCCGGATTCCGTCGATGCTCAGGCTCGCTCCTTCGAGAAGAAATTCGGGCTGCTGTTCGATCCGCCGCTCATACGATTCCGAATATTGGATGAATCCCTGCGTGCGCGACTTGGGTCGGTCTTTAACGATCTTGCCGTTCCTGCCGGAGATTTTGCGCGATGGAACATCGCAGACATTTTCGTTGTAATCACCGAGAACAAGATGAACTTCCTGACCCTGCCCAACATCCCAAACACTATCGGCATCTGGGTCGCCGGCAATGCGGCCAGCCTGCTTTCAGAATGTGGCTGGCTCCAATCTTGCCGAATCATCTATTGGGGTGATGTCGATGTCAGTGGGTTCGAGATTCTGAGCAGACTTCGAACGAAGTTTCCCAAAACTCAAACGATACTAATGGAACCGGCTACTCTGGAGCGGTTTATTCACCTTGCTGTACCCGGTAAAGGTTGTGTCAGAGAGACACCACGTAATCTCACGGTGACCGAGCGCGCTGCCTTCGACAAGATCATGTCCGAAAACCTAATACTCGAGCAGGAAAAGCTGCCTGAACATGTTTC
>QHXA01000844.1:0-1024 GCA_003222755.1 Acidobacteriota bacterium | reverse complement strand
GACATTGATCTTGAGTGGCGCGCCCAATGACACGCATCCCTCAACGGAAGCCCTGCTTGTGGAGGGATATCGCAAGATGACGCCGATGCAGAAGCTCCAACGCGTAAAGGCCTTAACACTCGCCATTCAGGAACTCGCACTCCTCGACGTTCGTCGTCGTTATCCCGACGCCGATGTTACAGAGCAAAACCTTCGTGTCGCGTCCCGCTGGATTTCCCGCGAATTAATGCTTCGCGCTTTTGGTTGGGATACACAGAGGACCGGTTATTGATGCCTTCCGATCCGCTGATCGTTATTGCCAGGCTTGCTCATATACTCAATGACCTCCAAATTCAGTACGTAGTTGGAGGCTCAATGGCCAGTTCGGTGTATGGAATACCCCGCGCCACCCAGGATGTCGACCTTATGGCGAACGTGAAACTCGACCATGTCGAGCGGCTCACGGCGGCTCTCGAACCGGAATTCTATGTCGCTTCTGAATTAATCGTGGATGCCGTACATCAGCAAACCTCTTTCAACGTTGTCCATCTACAAACGATGTTCAAAGCCGACGTGTTTGTTGCCGCAGACAACGAATGGTCCCGGGAAGAAATGAGTCGCGCGCGAACAGAAGTCGTGCTGCCCGAAGAGGCATTGGCGATTCGATTTTCGAGCCCCGAAGATACGATTCTCCATAAGTTGCTTTGGTACAGAATCGGAGGGCACGAATCCGATAAGCAGTGGAATGACATTCTCGGAATACTTCGAATCCAAGGAAACTCTCTGGATTTCGCATATCTCGAAAGGTGGGCCGGCTCTTTGAAGATCGATGATCTATTAGGCCGCGCGCGGACAGAGGGCACATCCGAACAAGGCTGAATCCTATTCGGATCAGCCTGCGTAACCGGATCAAACACAACGAAACCTGGCAGCGGCGATCCGTGTGGAAGGGAATAGTCATCCGCGGGATAAGCCGGATTGGCGAAGCCGGTCAACCGTTACGACATCTTCTCAGATGCCGTGCATCTTCCTGAGGGCCGTGTTT
>QHXA01000008.1 GCA_003222755.1 Acidobacteriota bacterium | reverse complement strand
AACGGCAGCCAGGCATTGTCCGGCGGCCGCCTTGTCTTCAATGACGGCAAGACGGTGGCATTGAAGCCGACAGGCGAGAAAACGGTGACGGGCACAGTAAAAGTCGATCGAACGGCGACGTTCCGCATCGAATTGACCAATAAAGACGGGAAGAGCTATCTCGGCCCCGAAGAATACTCGATGGAAGCGCTCGAGGATCAGAGACCGATCGTTGAATTCACTAAACCCGGACGTGATACGAAAGCGACTAAGGTTGAAGAAGTTTTCACCGAACTTCGCGCTGAAGACGATTTTGGCGTGAAGCAGCTCGAGCTTCATTTCTCCGTCAATGGCGGGCCCGATCAGACGGTGGATCTCTTCGCGAGCAAAGCAGAAAAACCGAAAGAGATTTCCGCCGGGCACACATTCTTTCTCGAGGAGTACGATCTGCAGCCGGGCGATCTCGTGACCTACTACGGCAAGGCCGTGGATTCGCGTACTCCGGCGAACACCGTTTCCACCGATATCTATTTCATCGAAGTGCGGCCCTTTGGTCGCGAATACCGCCAAGGCCAGGCCGGTGGTGGGGGCGGTGGCGGCGGCGGCGAAGGTGAATCGATGGAAGCGCTACTGAAGCGCCAGAAAGACATCATCGCCGCGACGCACAAGCTGATCAACAACAAGGACAAATTCAAGGACAACGAATGGACGGATAACGTCCACTCGGTCGGCGCAAATCAAACGAAAGCTGCCGAACAGACGAACACGCTGGTCGAGCGTATGTCGCGCCGGGGCCTGACGAATCAGGACAAGATGATCAAGCAGATGGCGGACAATTTGAAGAGCGCCATTGAGCAGATGAACCCTGCGGCGGAACAGCTGAAGGCCGCTAAAGCCGCAGAAGCCGAGCCGTTCGAGCAAAAGGCGCTTCAGTATCTGATGCGCGCGGATGCGTTGTTCAATGAGATTCAGGTGACGATGGGCGGCGGTGGCGGCGGTGGTGGCGGCGGGCAGAACGCACGGGATCTCGCCGATCTTTTCGAATTGGAACTCGATCAGAACAAGAATCAGTACGAGACGGTCCAGCGCGGAGAAATGCAGCAGCAGGGCTCGCAGGATGTCGATGAAGCGCTGCGGAAGCTGAAGGAATTGGCCGAGCGCCAGCAGAAACTGCAGGAGCGCCGCGCTCGCCAGCAGCAACAAGGCGGCGGTGGCGGCGGCAGCGATCAGATGACCGCGCAAGAACTGCAGAAAGAAACCGAACGGCTGGCGCGGCAGCTCGATAAACTCTCGCGCCAAAACAATGACCGGCAAATGGCCGATGCCGCGCGCGCTCTGCAGCAGGCGGCTCAAAATATGCAGCAGCAGGCGCAGAGCGGCAACGCATCCCAACAGCAGCAGGCCGCGCAACAAGCACAGGAACAACTGCAACGCGCGCAGCGGCTCTTGAGCCAGGGCCGGGGTGGCACCATGGAGGAACGTCTCGCCAAGGCGCAGGAACAGGCGAAACGGCTAGCCGAGCAGCAAAAGAAAATCGCTGACGAAACCCAGCAACTCGCGCAGAATCCCGGCGCTCAAGGCGACGCCCGGCGGCGCGCCCAGGAAATCAATCAACAGAAAGACGGCCTGGGTTCAGAACTAAAGTCGATGACGAATGAACTGGAGTCGCTCAGCAATAACCAAGAGAATCGCGAAGCCGCCGGCAAAGCGCGCGCCGCTGCCAACACGATCAAAGGCCAGCAGGTGCAGGAACGCATCGAAAACGGCAGGCGGCTTCTCGAGAATGCCACGCCCCAAAACGGCTACTATCCTTATGCCGTGCAGAATGAGCGGGCAGTCGAAAAGGCGTTGGATGATGTGCAGAAGCAGATCGGTCAGGCTGCGTCGGCAGCAAACAACTCCGAAGACAAAAAGCTGCAGAATGCGCTCAACCAGACCAGCGACACGATTCAGCGACTGCAGTCTTACCTGCAGCGGCAGCAGACATTGCAACAGGGCCAGCGCGGTCAGCAAGGCCAGCAACAAGGCCAGCAACAGGGCCAGCAACAAGGGCAGCAAGGACAACAGCAAGGTCAGCAAGGGCAACAGGGTCAGCAAGGGCAACAACAGTCCCAGCAAGGGCAACAAGGTCAGCGCGGGCAGCAAGGCCAACAGGGCCAGCAGGGCCAACAGGGTCAGCAGGGTCAGCAGGGCCAACAGGGTCAGCAGGGCCAACAGGCAGGGCCAGCAGGGTCAGCAAGGCCAGGGTGGGCAACAGGGCCAGCAGGGTCAGCAAGGCCAGGGTGGGCAACAGGGCCAGCAGGGTGGCCAGCAGGCCGGTGGAAACCAGAATGGCGATGGCCGTAATGTTCAGGGTGGCCGGATCCAGGGCAATCCGAACGGCGGTTACCAAAATGGTGACACGAGTGGCGGCGCGTATGACCCGCGCCAGTATACGCGCGAATTACAGCAAGACCTGAACGACATTCGCGACATCCAACGTCTGCTTGGGCCCAATAACCCGTTGACACGCGAACTCGAAGGCATAGCCAATAACTTGCAAGGACTCATTCGCGACCCAAGACTCGGTGATCCGCAAGCGATCGCCAAGCTCGCGAATCAGATCATCGAACCGTTTCGCGGAGTCGAGATGGAACTGAGCCGCGCGCTTCAGATTATGCTCGCGAAGGAAAACATCCGTTCCGCGCAAGAAGATGAGATCCCGGCGGGTTACCAGAAGTACGTTGAGGAGTACTACAAGCGAATTTGACGCCGAAACAGTAACACTGTAGGGGCGGTTCTATACCGCCCATACACCGCGGAGCGGTGCGAGGAGATTAGCCAGGGGTACGGTACTCCTCGCACCACTTCCAGGGTGTTTTTGGTTTCAGACAACCGGGGGGTTGGGCTCGCTTCCGCTCGCTTAACATCGTCGAATTTCCTGACACGCCTCCGGCGTGCGCAAAATGGACAGCCGTTAATACAACGGAAATCGCTCGCACAACGTTTCGACTTCTCGCCGGACCCGCTTCTGGACATTGTTATCGTTGATATTGTCCAGCACGTCCGCGATCCATTCACCGATCGCTTCCATTTCCGCTTCCTTCATTCCGCGCGTTGTCAACGCGGGCGTCCCAATACGGATGCCGCTCGGTGTCAGTGGAGGGTTCTGGTCGAAAGGTATCGTGTTCTTGTTGACAGTGATTCCGGCCTTCTCAAGCGCTTGTTCGGCTTGCTTGCCATTGATGCCCTTCGAGAAAACGTCAACGAGCATGAGGTGCGTATCGGTGCCGCCGGACACGATCCGGAATTTTCGCGATGCGATCTTCGCCGCGAGCGTCTTCGCGTTTTTAACGACCTGCCGGATGTAGATCCGGAACTCTTCGCTCGCAGCTTCCTTGAAGCAGACGGCTTTGGCGGCAATCACATGCACGAGTGGTCCGCCCTGCATTTCCGGAAACACGGAACGGTTCAGGTCCTTCGCGAAATTCTCCCGGCACATCACCAACCCGCTTCGAGGGCCGCGGAGTGTCTTGTGCGTCGTGCTCGTCACAAACTCGGCATGCGGCACGGGCGATGGATGCTCGCCCGTCGCGACTAGCCCCGCAATGTGCGCGATGTCGACCATCATCATGGCGCCGCTGTCGCGTGCGATGGGTGCGATCCGCTCGAAATCAATCATGCGCGGATACGCGCTGGCGCCCACGACGATCAGCTTCGGCTTATGCTCACGCGCGAGCTTTCCCAGTTCGTCGTAATCAATGACCTCGGAATCCTTACGAACGCCGTAAGGCACAATGTGGTAGTACTTCCCTGAAAAATTCAGCGGGTGGCCATGTGTGAGGTGGCCACCATGCGAAAGGTTCATGCCAAGGATAGTATCGCCGGGCTGCAGCACCGTCAGGTAGACCGCCATATTCGCTTGGCTGCCCGAGTGCGGCTGCACGTTCACATGCTCTGCGCCGAAGAGTTTCTTAGCTCGATCGATAGCAAGACTCTCGACGACGTCGACGAATTCGCATCCGCCGTAGTAGCGCCGGCCCGGGTATCCTTCGGCGTACTTGTTCGTGAAGATTGAGCCGGTGGCTTCAAGCACAGCGCGATAGGTGAAGTTTTCCGAAGCGATCAGTTCCAGGCCGGTCGATTGCCGCCGCTCTTCATTTTGAATAGCGGCGTAGATTTCAGGGTCGAATTCCCTGAGAGAAGTGGTGATACGGTTCATGGATCCTTTCTCGGTTATGGTTGTTAGATGGACCATGAACCAGGACCATGCGCCATTTAACAACCCGGGGCCACGATACCACGCCATGTTATAATCCGCACCATGTTTGGCCTGAGCGGCAGACAGTGGTTAATCCTGCTGGTCTTCGTTGGTCTGCTGTTCGCAGCTTCGCAGTACGTCCCGGCCTATTTTGCGGCTTTTCAGCTAAACGATTACGTTCGCCAGGAAGTGAAGTATGCCGGCACGTCGCGGAAGACCGCCGATATTCTTCGCACCGAGATCCTCGAGAAGGCGAGCGAACTCGGAATTCCGCTAAAGAAAGACGATATTCGCATTATCCGGCGCGGTTTGTCGTTCACTCTCGAACTGGAGTACCGGTGGCTGATCGACATGAAGATTTATCGTCACGAACTACTTTTCCATACGGCCCAATCGGGAGAAATATTCGAGAATGCTTCCGATTGAACGTGGGCTGGAAATCGTCATGTCCACGGCCATGGCGAAGCAGCGCGCCGACTGGATGCCGGCGGAATCCGTACCGCTGCTCGATTCCATCCACCGTATCCTTCGTGAGGATGTCTTCTGTGACGCGGACTCGCCGCGCTTTGATAAAGCCATTCGCGACGGCTTTGCTGTCCGTTTTGAAGATCTCGCCGAAGTTCCCGCCGTCCTGACCGTTGTTGGTGAATCTCGCGCCGGTGTTGGTGCCGACGTCATTGTCCAGCGTGGCCAATGCTGCGAAATCATGACGGGGGCGCCCTTGCCTCCCGGCGCTAACGCGGTCGTGATGATCGAAAACACGGAGCGGCTTTCGCCGACATCCGTTCGCATCCTGCAATCGGCGCGTGAGAACGAAGGTCTTCTTCAGCGCGGAGCCGAAGCACGGAAGGGCGACAAAATTCTTCAAGCCGGGCGGCGGATCGGTCTCGCCGATCTGGGACTGCTCGCAAGCACTGGCAAGTCCACTGTCGTAGTTTCAAAGAAGCCGCGGGCTGCGATTATTGCGACCGGAGATGAGCTGGTTGAGGTCGATCAGGAGCCGCAGTCTGGCCAAATTCGAAACAGCAATACCTATACGATTTGTGCTCAAGTCAGTGAGGCTGGAGCCGAGCCGGTTATCTTGGGCATCGGGCGGGACAACCTTGATGACCTTCGAAACAAAATCGGTCAAGGGCTGGAGCACGATCTGTTGCTCGTGTCCGGCGGCGTATCCATGGGAAAGTACGACCTTGTCGAAACCGTCTTTTCCGAATTCGGCATCGAAATACTGTTCGACAAAATCGCCATGAAACCGGGAAAACCGACCGTCTTTGGCCATCGCGGCAACACGTACGTGTTTGGCTTGCCGGGAAATCCCATTTCGACAATGGTTGCGTTTCACATGTTCGTGCGGCCAGTGATTCTGTTTTTGCTCAAGGCAGAGAATACAAGCCCAAAGATTCTCGAAGCGAAGCTCGAGGCCATGGCCAAATGCGATCCGCAACGAGCAGCGCTGGTTCCAGCTTTCGTCCGCTTTGCCGATGGCCAATACCGGATCCGGACTGCGCCATGGAAAGGATCATCGGATCTGGTCGGCTTGGCGCGAGCGAATGCCCTCATCATGATTCCACGGCGGGAGGGCGCGCTCGAGGCAGGGGAAAATGCGCAGTTCTTGTTGATGGAGTAACCGTGGCATCTCGGAAAAACGAACTGACCCATGTCGACGCAGAAGGCCGTGCACGGATGGTGGACGTTACGGAAAAATCCGAAACCATTCGAGTTGCCCGAGCGGAAGCGTTTGTGGGGATGTCGGCATCGACCGTGAAGTTGCTTCGTGATCGCGCGTTGCCTAAGGGCAATCCTCTGGAAGTCGCGCGTATCGCGGGTATCCAGGCCGGCAAGAAGACGTCGGACCTGATTCCGCTGTGTCATCCGCTAGCGCTTACCCATCTCGACATTTCGATCGATGTCACCGACAGCGGCGCGCGTATCGAGGCTGTTGCTCGGACCAAAGCCGAAACGGGAGTCGAGATGGAAGCCATGACGGCCGTGGCTGTCGCGGCACTTACGCTCTATGACATGTGCAAAGCTGCGGAAAAGGGAATTTCGATCGGGCCGGTGCGCTTGTTGGAAAAGAGCGGTGGGAAAAGCGGGCATTGGGTGCGTGCGGATAGCTGATCGATCGCACCGCGGAGCGGTGCAAGGAAATTAGCCAGGGGTACGCGTTTTTTGCGTACCCCTGGAACATGGATACACAACGCGAAGATCTTTGGTTTCAGACAACCGGGTGTTGCGCTCGCTCCCGCTCGCTTAACCCCCGGCTAATTTCCTGTCACGCCTCCGGCGTGCGCAAAATTAAAATAGATGTATGCCTTTAGGTCGAGCATTGGTCCTTACTATCAGCGATACGGCATCGGCCGGCGACCGCGAAGACCTCTCCGGGCCCGAGGCCAAGCGGATTCTGCAGGAGGCCGGCTTCGACGTCGCGCCGGTCGAGATTTTGGCCGATGAGCGCGACCACATTGAATCGCGGCTTCGCCGGGCCAGCGAAGAAGATTACCGGCTCGTGGTCACCTCCGGCGGAACGGGACTTTCGCCGCGGGACGTCACGCCGGAAGCCACACTGGCCGTGATCGATCGGCAAGTTCCGGGCATCGCCGAACTCATGCGTCTGGAAAGCTTTAAAATCACTCCACGCGCAGCGCTTTCCCGGGCGACGGCCGGGATTCGTCAGTCCACGTTGATAATCAACCTGCCCGGAAGTGTAAAAGGCGTGCGAGAATGTTTGGTTGCGGTGCGGCCGATCTTGGCGCATGCGATTGAAGTTTTGAAGCAATCATCTTTAGGTTGCGGGGAATAAATGAATTCGACATTGCCAGGATACATACCGATCTTCCTTTTCATGGGATTGGCATTTCTTTTCCCAGTCGTCACGCTACTGGTCGCGAAACTGATTCGGCCCCAAACTGGCGGCCAAGGCAAGCTTATGCCTTACGAATGCGGCGTCGACCCAGATTCCGATGCGCGGCAACGTTATGCGATCCGCTACTACGTCGTCGCGATTCTGTTTGTGATCTTCGACGTTGAAACGATTTTCCTTTTCCCCTGGGCGATCATTTACAGAAAGCTCGCCTTATTCGGATTGGCCGAGATGCTGGTGTTTCTTGGTATCCTCATCGTAGGTTACGTTTGGATTATTAAGAAGGGTGCGCTGGACTGGGCGTGATATCGGCGTGGGGGGACCGGCCAGACGGCCAAAGAGGAGGCCGCGAAGGGGTGTACCAAATAGGGCCTGGCCGGTGGGCCCGACGCTAATGATATCGGCGTGGGGGGACCGGCCAGACGGCTAAAAGGACGGAGTTATTAATGCCTGCTTGGATTGAAGATCGATTCGAAAAAAACATCATCACCACTACGGTCGATTTCGTGTTCAACTGGGCGCGCAAATCGGCGCTTTGGCCGATGACGTTCGGCCTCGCTTGCTGTGCGATCGAAATGATGGCGACAGGGGCTTCGCGCTTCGATATGGACCGTTTTGGCGCCGGTATCTTCCGGCCAAGTCCGCGGCAGTCGGATCTCATCATCGTGGCTGGAACCGTGACGCTCAAAATGGCGCCCATCGTTCGGCGCGTTTACGATCAGATGCCGGATCCGAAATGGGTCATCTCGATGGGAGCGTGCTCCAACGTTGGCGGTCCGTTTGATACGTACTCCGTTCTGCAGGGCGTCGATCACGTGATTCCCGTCGACGTCTATGTTCCTGGCTGCCCGCCGAGGCCCGAAGCGTTGCTGTACGGACTAATGCGGCTTCAGGACAAGATCGATCGTATGACCATCGCAAAGAAACCGACGGAAGGCCGCCTCGATGATGTAAGGCACGATCCGCGGATCTCGCGCGCCGCGAAAGAAGAGATGGAACGGATTGGAATGAAGATTTAGTTGGTCGATATCGTCGAGCACCTTAAAAAACGAATCCGCTCAGAGGGACCTCTTTCATTCAGGGATTACATGGAAGAGGTCCTTCGCTTTTATTACTCCTCAGCCCGAAATCGGATCGGCGCCGCCGGTGATTTTTATACGGCAGCGGATCTGGACCCCATTTTCGGACAGCTCCTCGCCAAACAATTCGAACAATGGGCCGCACCGTTCGGCAGGTTTACGATTGTCGAACTCGGCGCGGGTAAGGGATTATTGGCGCACGACATTCTCCGGCATCGGCATTTCCCCTATATGATCCTTGAACGGAGTCCGGCAATGCGCCGGCGTCAACAGGAACTGCTGAAAGATCACGACGTCACTTGGATTGACGAGCTGCCGCGCGGCATTACCGGCTGCATTTTTTCCAACGAGTTCTTCGATGCACTTCCCGTGCATCGCCTAGTGAGGCGGGGCGATGTGTTGAAAGAGATCTACGTAACTGAAGATTTCCACGAAATTGAACGTGACCTTCAGCCTCCTGTACCCGCGCTCTATGACCGGCTCGGCGGTGACACACCGCCCCTACACGAAGGCCAAACCGTTGAGGTTAATTTGGAAGCCCGTCATTGGATTCGCCGCATCGCTGAATCGCTTCATCGCGGATACCATGTGGCCATCGACTACGGTTATCTTCGGGACGAGTTCTATGCCCAGCCGCACGGTAGCTTAATGTGCTACTGGAGGCATCAGGCCGTGGAGAATCCCTATATTCGAATCGGCGAACAGGACATCACGGCACACGTGAACTTCTCCGATCTCATGGAAGAGCCATCACTGCAGACGATGCTCTTCACAACGCAGAAAGACTATCTGATTCAGCTGGGCATCCTGGATGAAATGGAGAAACTGGCAACTGCGGGCGATAGCGTTTCTATGCAACGGCTTCTCAGAATGAAGAATTTGATTCTCCCCGGCAGCATGGGAGAGCGTTTCAAAGTTTTGGTGCAGAGTAAGCAACTGTAGGGGCGGTCTACGACGCCTCGCACGCGGTGCGCTCAAGTTTATCCATTTTTGGGCACGCCGGAGGCGTGTCAGGAAATTAGCCGGGGGTTAAGCGAGCGGGAGCGAGTGCAACCCCGGTTGTCTGAAACCAAGAACAGCCGCACCCTGGAAAGGGTGCGAGGAGTCTGCGACACCCTTTCAGGGTGCGGATTCCTGAGTTGTCGACGTATTCCAGGGGTACGCAACAAACGCGTACCCTTGGCTAATTTCCGTGCACCGCTCCGCGGTGCGCTTGTACGCAGCCGGAATGCGCAAAATGGAGAAACCTCAAGAGCGCCGCTCCGCGGTGCGTTAAAAACAGGTGACATGCGGCTCTTCGCTCAGACAGCCGACGCAATCGCCGGCACCACGTCGAAACTCAAGAAAATCGCTTTCCTAGCAGAGTACCTGAGAACGTTAAACGAAGACGATCTCCGCGCCGCATGTGTCTTCTTCACTGGACGGCCATTCGCTCTCACCGACGCGCGTACTTTGAATGTGGGCTGGTCCGCATTAGTGGATGCGGTCCAACGAATTTCCGGGGCGTCGGACGAAGACATTCATCAGATCTATCTCGAGCGCGGCGATCTGGGCGAAATGGCTGAGCGGCTGCTGGCGAGACATGCAGCGGAGGCATCATGGTCACCGTCGCAGGTCCACGGCATCTTCGCCGAACTTGTTAAAATTTCCGGCGCCGCGAACAAAGTTCCGGCGCTGCTGGATCTTTTTCGTTCTCTGACCGCGCCGGAAGCCAAGTACGTCATCAAAATTATTACAGGCGATCTCCGCATCGGTCTGAAGGAAAACACCGTCGAGGAAGCCATCGCGAAAGCTTTCGACCGCGCACCTGACGCTGTTCGCCGGGCCAATATGATGCTGGGCGACATCGGTGAGACTGCGGTTCTTGCGAAGCGCGGCGAATTGGACCAGCTCGCGCTTGCGATGTTCCGGCCGCTCAAGTTCATGCTGGCTACGCCTGCCGATACGGAGGATGAGATCTTTGCGACGTTTGCCGGCGCGTTTTACGTTGAAGACAAATACGACGGGATTCGCGGACAGCTCCACGTTGGCGAAGGCCGCGCGGCACTTTATTCGCGCACTCTTGATGATGTCGGACACCAGTTTCCCGAAATCATCGAAGCGGCTGAGAAGCTGAACGTCTCGTTGATTGCAGATGGTGAAATTGTCGCCTTTAAAGACGAGCAGGTACTTCCGTTCGCGCTGCTACAAAAGCGTCTTGGCCGTAAGCGTCCACCCGCTGCATTGCTTGCGGAGATACCAGTGGCTTTCATGATTTTCGATCTGCTGTCCTACCAAGGCCGCAACCTACTCGACGAGCCGCTGATGGAGCGGAAAAAAATCATCGAAAGTATCCAATGGGGCGAAGCGCTGCGTGTTGCGCCATTCATGATCTTGGAAGAGCGTGTTGAACTTGAACCATTTTTTCAGCAAGCCGCAGCGCGCCGCAACGAGGGGCTGATGCTTAAAGATGCCAACTCTCTATACCTTCCGGGCAAGCGCAATGGAAGAAAGCACTGGCCACTCTCGACGTCGTTGTGACCGGTGTCGAATTCGGTCACGGCCGCCGCCGAGATGTACTTTCTGATTACACATTCGCGGTACGAGGTGATGGAAACCTATTGAACATCGGCAAAGCGTATTCCGGACTAACGGATCTGGAGATTGCTGAAATGACCGGGTTCTTCAAACAGCACACGCTCCAGGATTTCGGTCGCTTCAGGTTAGTCGAGCCGATCGTCGTTATCGAGGTTGCTTTCAACGGCATCCAAAAAAGCGACCGCCACTCCAGCGGCTACGCGCTACGTTTTCCGCGCATCGTGCGAATTCGCACGGATAAAATTGTCGCCGATATCGACACGATCGAAACTGTCGAGAAGCTTTATAACCAGCATATAGGCACGTTGGACCCAACAGCATAGTTTGCGACTATTCCTCGCAATCGCGTCCACGGGGCAGTACGATAACGCAACAAACCCTGAGGAGGATTCCATGAAGCGCGAGATTCGTTTTGTGCAGGTAGTCGGCTGGTGTGGATTTTGTGCTCTCTTGCTTGTCTCGATGGTGACAACCGGGATGGCCCAGAACGGCAGCCATACGAAAAAGTTTTTGACCAAGCCGTTATTAATCGAAGACCAGGGCAGCTTCTTTATTGGCGGCGTGCCGAAGGTCACGAACTATGCCACGGTGCCTCCGGCGAACGCTGCTAACCCAGCGAACACGCCGAACCAGATCACCATTGGGCAGATGTATGTGCAATTCCAGATACCCGTGCGGAAGAAACCGAGGACGCCTCCCGTGATCATGGTGCATGGGTCCACGCATACCGCTGCGTGTTTGGAATCTACTCCGGATGGCAGGGAGGGGTGGGCTCCGTATTTCGTTCGTAACGGGATCTCCACATACGTCGTCGATCAAGCAGGCCGAGGGCGGTCGGGATTCGACGAGTCCGTGATTCATGAAGCGGCGGCCATGATTAGAAGCGGTGACGTCGGGAACGGGACCGCTCGGATTCCCAGCTTCGGCAGGATCACGGACAATGGCGCCTGGACCGCATGGTTCGGGCATCTTATGCCAGAGGGTTCCACCGTCCTTACAGGCAAGCTGATCCGACACGGCGACCCGGGCGACCCGCCATCTGACGACGCGAACCACAAAGACACCTACTTTCCCGCGTATCCGCTCGCAGCCGTGGACACACGCATAGTCGCTCGCGAAGGAGCCATCGCCCAG
>QHXA01000072.1:14401-19699 GCA_003222755.1 Acidobacteriota bacterium | reverse complement strand
CCGTCATGTATCGGCAACACGCGGCGTAGAAATCTCCGCAGTGGCAGCGGATCACACGAATGAATTATCCAGTGCATTTGTAGCGGACCCCGAGAGAACGAATCTCTCTTCCAGTGGACTAGGGGCCTACGTCGGACTCGCTAACGGATTCGTCGTCATCTTCACGAACGGCCTGAAGGTGTACTTGTCCGGTGATACCGGCTTGACTTCAGATATGACCACGATCGTTCGCGGGTACTTCCGACCCCATTTGGCTGTCATCAATATGGGAGATATCTTTACGACCGGACCTGAAGAAGCTGCGTTTGCCGTGACTGAACTCATTCGTGCAACCGCGGTGATTCCATCGCACGTGAACGAGGCCGCTACGCAGGGCGGCGCGGCCGTCGCCGGTTCACGGACTGCGCGCTTTCTAGACTTGCTCCCGCCCGGCAACCGGGGCGGTGATAATAGAGGCCGCGGGGTTCGTGGCACTTCGGTCTTCCTGCCCTTGAGCGGAATCACGATGGAATTTAATGGTAACGGCCGATGTGAGGTCGGTTGTCAGGGCCGCTAGATCGTTCCTGGACAAGGTCATCCAACCAGATCGAGCGTCCCCGGCGCAAACAGATCCTCCATCGTGAAGGCACCCTCCAGAATGCCCTGCTCACGGGCATATTGAATGACCGCCTCAATCATTTGCCGGTTCGGCTCGATGCCGTATGGCAGCGGATCGGCGCCGGTGATGTCCATCACCCGCTTGTACGTATCATCCGTTTTCGACGGTGTGGCAATCGCGTCAGTTTTGAGCCGCTCGACATATGGGCGTTTGGCCTCAACGAACGCATTAAAGAGGTCCACGGCCAAATCCGGATGAGCTTTGAGAAGTTCGTCTTTAACGACCACAGTATGGTTGATCGGATAATGGCCGCGAGTGCGCAGAGCCTCGAACCCGGCTGGTGTGGGATTTGGGATGAGAGACTTCACGTCCGGGTGATCTAGTTCGATATTGACCGCCGCGGGAATCTCTCGCGAGGCCAGCATGTCCTCGAGCGTTTTACCTTTCTCGATCGGCACAACGTTCGCTGGTGGACGAAACTCCTCCACGTGTTCGTCGCCGGAGAGCAGCCAAGTGATTTTCTTCAGGTCCACCCCGTACTCATGCTGGAGGATGCTCCGTGCCCACACACCGGTCGTCACCGTGTAGCCCCGGTGAACTCCGACTGTTTTGCCTTCCAAGTCTCGAGGACTGCGGATTCCGGCTTTCGTGTTGTAGAGGATGGCGCCATGGTGGAACACGCGCGCGGGAAAAACAGGTATGGCTGTGAAAGGCTTTCCGTACGATTTTGCGCACAGGTATGTGGTGAACGCCAGTTCGCAGACATCGAACTCCAAATTGCGCACCATACGGCGGAATGCCTGGACCAGAACCGGCACATCTTCGTATTCGATGTCAAAGGATCGCGGCTTGACAGTGCCGTCCTTGAGAAGCTGCGTGTGTCCAAGAGGACGAAAAACAGTTTTTAGCCTGCGTCTCGCCGCGATTGTGCTAGCCATGATTTTGCGCACGCCGGAGGCGTGTCAGGAAATTAGCCGGGGGTTAAGCGAGCGGGAGCGAGCGCAACCCCCGGTTGTCTGAACCACAAGACATCCGCACCCGGGCAGGTGCGCGGAGTCCTCGATACCCTCCCTTATTGCGTCTTGGGAATGGCGGCCCCGCGATGACAAGTGATGCATTGAACTTGCACCACGTCCGAGGCCGGTTTCCCGAGCTGGCTACGTAAAGTGTTGTTGACGTCACCAACCATCTTCATCATCACGCGAGCGGTCTTCTTCGTCTGTTTTTCATCCGAAGCCGCATCTATTGGTATCTGTCCATTCGCGCCGGGCTGCGCACCAGCCATTTCGGCATGGCAGTAGTTGCACATCACGCCCAGCCCCATGGTGAACTGTTGCATGACTTGAACAACCTGCTGCCGTGTCCAATCCTTAGGCAGCACTTGAAGGTTAGTCGGTGGAGGAGCCGGAGCGCGTTGTCCGCCGGCGCCTCCTCCGCGTGCGTCGCCACCGCCGCCTCTCTGTCCGCCGGCAGCCGGAGCCTGTGCTGTAGCCAGGGGGAGACTCAGCGCAATGCAAACCAGCACAACTACGAATCCTACGATTTTGCGATCAGTCATGTGCACCTCGATTCAAATTTTATTCAGTTCCTAATGCACCAACGCCTGAATAGTCAAACAAAAACGTAATTCTGCTGCAGTGTTCGCCCGTTGATCGCGCTGTTGACAAGCAGGTGACCGGCCCGCATAGAATGCCAACCAGTGCTCATGATTGATCCCGGACATATCGTGACGGTAAGCGACTTTTCAGTGAAGCGCACGCGACGACACACTTGCCTGCGAAAGGAAAGGCGTCTGACATGACTGCGCCCACAACACTTGAACCGCAGGTATCCGCTGCGTCTCGCACAACATCCACTTCCTTCCGTTCCGGCGATCTCCTGCGGGCAGTGCCTCCCGTCCTGATTCCCATCGTCTTGTGGTTTCTTCCTCTGAACCTGGAGCCGAGGGCTCAGCACGCCATTGCCGTGACTGTTTTCATGATTCTGGCGTGGGCAACCGAGATGATGGATCACGGGCTGACGGGCCTGATCGGATGCTACCTGTTCTGGGCGCTGAAAGTAGTTAATTTCGACGTCGCCTTCAGTGGATTTGCCAACGACACTCCCTGGTTCTTGATGGGCGCAATTCTGTTCGGAAGCATGGCCAGCAAATCGGGCCTGGCGAAACGTCTGGCTTACCTGGTGACGTTGCGCATCGGGACCAGCTACGAGCGCTTGCTCCTGGCGCTGATCTTGTCGGATTTTCTCTTGACCTTCCTGGTTCCTTCGGGAATGGCTCGAGTGACCATCATGGCCGCCGTAGCAGCGGGTCTGATCGGCGCTTTTGGCCTGGGCATTGGGAGTAATGTCGGCCGCGGTATGTTCCTGATCCTGACTTATACGGCCGGTGTATTCGACAAAACGATTATCGCCGGCGCTGCTGCCATCACGGGCCGAGGGGTCATTGAAACCGTAGGGCATACCCAGGTCCTCTGGAGCCAGTGGCTGGTAGCTTTTTTGC
The DNA here is from genome assembly GCA_003222755.1 of Acidobacteriota bacterium. GTDB lineage: Bacteria > Acidobacteriota > Terriglobia > 20CM-2-55-15 > 20CM-2-55-15 > 20CM-2-55-15. The sequence goes on along the minus strand of QHXA01000072.1, from coordinate 16,601 downwards.
CTTCAGACATCATTACGATCCTCGTCGCGTGGCGGCTAACGCTATGGCTCTATCCGCCCGAGACCGCATCATTGCCGGGAGGCATTCAGTACCTGAAGGATGAACTGCGCAAAGCAGGACAGTGGACGTCACTGGAGAAAAAATCACTTGCGTTGATGCTCGGCGCTATTGTCTTCTGGGCGACCGATTTTATTCATCACATTTCTCCTTCGATGATTGGTCTAGGCATCGGGCTCCTGTCGGTGTTGCCGTTTATAGGCATTCTGGAAATCACAGATCTGAAGAAGCTGAATTTTCTACAGCTGTTTTTTGTCGCAGCAGCTGTCAGCATGGGCAACGTCCTGAGCGCAACCAAAGGCCTCGCTGTCCTGACCAACACTGTCCTCGCCTGGCTGGAACCTCTGCTACGGAATAACGCGCTTTCGATCTTGGCTCTCTACTGGACTGGCTTTGCCTACCACATCTTTCTCGCGAGCGAAATATCGATGCTGGCGACATCGACGCCATTGCTCATGGGCTTTGCGACCGAACACGGACTGAATGCGCTGAAGATCGGGATGCTGTGGGTGTTCTCTTCCGGCGGCAAGATATTTGTGTATCAGTCCGGGGTGCTCGTGATCGGTTACAGCTACGGTTACTTCCGCGCAAAAGACATTCTGCGGTTGGGCTTACTGATGAGCATCGTCGACTCGCTGCTTCTGCTGGTGATTGTGCCGTTTTATTGGCCGCTGATCGGTATCCGGTAAAAAGGGTAGCCACAAAAGGCACAAGAGGCACAAAAGAACGCCCAATTCTTTTGTGATTTTTGTGCCTTTTTGTGGCCATTCCAAGTTCCGGTTTCGACTTTGACGTGGCCCTGGGTCATTAGCCACAAAGTTTGCAAACGGCCCACAGAGCGTTCATGATGCACATCACAGTCACCCGCAAGGAGAGTGACCAATGCTGAAAAAACTGCGACATCCTTTCCAAGCAGCAATCGTGGCCGTGCTTCTTTTGTCGAGTGTCATATCGTTTGCGCAACAAAAATCGGTGCACCTGAACCCGGTGATTGCGAAACTCGAAGAAGGGAAAACCGTCTTCGGCCTCACGACCGCTGATCTTTCCCTGGCGTATGCGCGCGAGGTGGCGCGTGCGCCCGTCGATTTTGTCTATGCGGATATGGAACATAACCCGCTAGATTTTCCCGGGCTTCACTTATTCCTGATGGGGATGACGGATAAGGCCATGGTTCTCAAGAAGGGCAACCTGCAGCCGAACGTTGCGTTATTCGCGCGGTTCCCGCCGGAAGCGGACCAATCACAATGGGTTGTCAAGCAGGCGCTCGACATCGGCTTGCATGGAGTCATTTTCAATGGCGTCGACACCCGAGAACAAGCGCTGATTGCCGTAAAGAGCATGCGGTACCCGCAATTGAAAGGCTCGAAATATTACGAGCCGAACGGCACACGCGGCGCCGGCAGCGCAAACGCCACGTGGATCTGGGGAATCAGCGGTGAGGAGTACGATCGGCACGCCGACCTGTGGCCGCTCAATCCCGAAGGAGACTTGCTGGCGATTCTGATGATCGAATCGGTGGAAGGCTTGCAGAATCTCGATGCAATCGCGTCAACACCGGGTGTCGGCGCATTATTCGTCGGCGCGGCTAACGATCTGACCCGCTCGATGGGTGTTCGCCCCGGCTCTCCGGAAGTCGAAGCAGGACTACAGAAAATTTTGGGCGCGTGTAAAGCTCACAAGATCGGGTGTGCCATCACTGCAACGACGGCGAATGATGTAGCAAAACGGGTCAAGGAAGGCTGGAACATCATTCGATCAACAGTGCCCGCCATTAACGACGGGCGAGCGCTTTTGGAAAAGAAATAGGAGGCGGCCATGCGACATCCCGTTTTTCGCGCTTCGCGCCGGCAGTTTTTGACTTCGGTTGCTGCGGCCGGCGCCGGCGTGCTTGTCCCGGCGCGGCTTTTGCCGCAGACGAAATCCCCCGCCACAAGTGCCCGAATCGACGTGCACTATCACATCGTGCCGCCGAGCTTAGTGCAGGCCGTTGGCGCTCAGCGTCTCGGGAGCGCTTCAGCAAACTGGAATCCCGCGCAGGCTCTCGAGGCGATGGACCAGGCCGGCGTATCCACCGGGATCAGTTCGATTGCTCCAGCCGGCGACCCTTTTAGCGATCGCGCGACGGCAGTGCGTCTTTGCCGTG
>QHXA01000072.1:13801-14229 GCA_003222755.1 Acidobacteriota bacterium | reverse complement strand
ATAAATGGCTCGGCGATCCCGCGTTCGATGCAGTTTTCGAGGAACTCAACCGGCGCAATGCCGTCGTTTATACGCATCCGAACACAGCCAACTGCTGCAAAAATCTCCTTCCGAACATCGGCGATGGCGCGATCGAGTGGGGAACCGACACGACTCGTGCGATCGCGCAAATGGTTTTCGGTGGAGCCGCGGCGCGTTACGCGAACGTGCGGATGATCTTCTCTCACGGAGGCGGCACAATGCCGTTTCTGATCGAACGGTTCACGGCCATGGCGCGGTCGGCCCAATTCGCGCCGAAGTTTCCTCAGGGGTTTGGCGGCGCGGCGGCAAGGTTTTTCTACGACACGGCTCAGGTCGCCAATCCAGCAGCGATGTCGGCGCTCAGCAAGGTCGTGCCCATCTCGCAAATCGTTTTCGGGACGGATTAT
>QHXA01000072.1:11301-13697 GCA_003222755.1 Acidobacteriota bacterium | reverse complement strand
CTGTAGGGGCGGTCTATGACCGCCCGCTATTGTCAAGTCTGTTATCGATCCGCCGCCGGAGCCGATCCGCCACTAAATAGCTCCCGGCCGTCGGGCAATTTGATGGAGCGGCCGTTTGCCACGGGTCCTCCGGCCTTCGCTTGAAAGCCGGTGACTTCGACTTCAGTCCCGGCCTTGATCGTATCCATCTTCCAGCCGAGCCGGATCAGAGCATTCGGCGCGCCCAGTTCGAAACGCCAGTTGGTCATCTTGCCATCGGCGTCTTTCACATCCACGTATAGCCACGCGTGCGGATTCGTGAATTCAACCTTTGTAACCGTTCCATTCACTTTGACCGGTTTGTTCACATCGAATTCAGCGGCGAACGCGTGATGTGCTGCAGCCACTGGTCCGGCGACCAGAACCAGAACCAAACCCGCAACTCCAATACAAAACTTCATGCGCATCGGATCAATCTCCATCAGGTTTCAATGCGTTGGTGGTATACCAAAAATATTTTGCAGCGTCTGGCTGCCTTCGGCGCACGCGAACTCCAGCGACTCAACACCTTTCGCCGCCTTGGTAAAGTAACCCGCTACTTTCCAGGGGCCCGTAAACAGCTTCGGGTCATCGATCGTGACTTCGTAATCAATCGTGTTCTCATCCACAATCGTGAAGCGTTCGATCGTATGCAAATCTTCGCTTAAATACGGTATCTCCCGCGAATACGCCACGCGGCCATTGAAGTTGGTCGTATCGACAATGAGCGTATTGCCTTCCCAGTGTCCGAGTGAGTCGCCCATGAAGAGCCGGATATTTTTGTCAAGATGTTCTCGCCGGTTCAGGTCGATCAGACGGCTGGTGTGGTTGTAATCGTATATGATCACCACTTTCCCAGCAGGCTGCAGAATCGTATACGGATTGTTCCCATCTTCACCTTCAAACAGCCCCGGCAGCGCGCACCGCGAATTGAGTTCGATATGCCGCAGGTCCTTCGCTGGATTCATATCCAACAGGAATTGCCGCCTCTTCGCGTCTTCTTCAGGCCGCCATGGAAGCTTTTTGTTTTCAGGGAACACGATACCGGTGCGGCGTTGCGCGCGCTGCTGGGCTCCTCGCAGCACATTGCCGCCTTGCCCGAATATACGCGGGTATGGACCGAGACCGTCTTCGCGATTAGAAACTGAAAGCGGATTCTTTTCACCCGGATCGATCGGATTGAACGGCGGTTCTGCTTCAAGCCCCTTAACTCCGGCTCGAGTGTACATCCCCTGCATGTTCGGCTGGCCGTCCGGCAATTTTCCCGACTGAGCGCTTAGTATCGATGCGGCGAATACCAGCACGATCAGCGCCGCGACCGCGTTCAACCTATTTAAAAGGCGCATTTTTATATCGCTCCTCTTGAAGGTAAAAAATACATTCGTACTCGAGCAACTTCACATTTTTGTCGACGCGACGATACAACGGCATGCTCATCTTCCAGGGTCGCGTGAACACCTTTGGATCTTCGATCGTCGCCTCATACAGAATGTGGTCCGGGTTCATCATGGTGTACCGCTCGACGACATGCAAGGCGTCACTGTGAAAATTGCCGGCCCGGACAAACCATGTCTGGTCGTTGAAATTCGTCACATCGACCACTAGCGTATCGCCTTCCCAGCGCCCACGCGAGTCTCCCATCCAGCTTGGAGGGATGCCGTCGGCGTGCTTGCTGTTCATGGGGATCATCCGCAGAGCATGTGCAAATTCATATCGAATCACGATGGAGTCCGGCGTCTGAACGATTTCGAACGGATAAGGCATGTACGTGGCTCGCGGCACACCGGGTAAAAAACAATTCGCTTCCGTCGGATCGGCCGTCAGCCGCTTCGCGAAGTTCTCTCGTTTCTTTGCCAATGCCTGCGGTTGATACGGAACTTCATTGCCTTCCACGACGCCCTGCCCAGGCGGCACGCCCAGTTGTCCCGTGTGGTCCTGAATGTCCCAGCTTGCAGTGTTCAATGCCTGCCAAATACCGTTGAAGTTCGGCTTTCCTTCCGCGGCTCGCGGCAGATTGGCGCCGGCAGGTTGCGCCTGTGCAGGGATGCCGGCAAACCACACGACAAAACCCGCCGCGAACGCCATTATCATCGACGCTGTAATTCTTTTCATGTCTATGTGAGTAACCGTTGCTGCATGATTTTTGCAGAGAATGATGCGCCCAAACAACTAATTCTGCCAACGGGCAATGTAGCCGCTCAGTTCTGTAGCGGCTGTGACCGCCCGGCACGCCGGAGGCGTGCAAGTAAATTAGCCAGGAGTACGCGCACGTCTTTTGTGCGCGTACTCCCGGAATAATGAACTCGACGAAATGCGCACCCTGGAAGGGTGCGAGGAGTCCTCGACACCCCCGAGGAACTACGTTGAGGCAGGCTTTA
>QHXA01000072.1:0-11248 GCA_003222755.1 Acidobacteriota bacterium | reverse complement strand
GAGGGAATTGTCCGGCTCATTTTTAATTGCTTAATTTTCTAGCATGTGTGCTATAAAATTAGGCACATAGCATGCGACGCCCATCACCCAATTCGCCGGCGCCACTTAGCCGCCGCGAGCGGCAAATCATGGATATCGTGTACCGCTTGGGCCGAGCCACGGTCGGTGAGGTTATGGAGAAATTGTCCGGAAGGCCGGCGTATTCAACCGTTCGGGCACAGCTTCGTGTTCTTGAAGAAAAGGGGCATCTACGTCATGAGGAGCACGGCCTGCGTTACGTATACATGCCGAAGGTCAAGCGTCACATCGTCCGCCAGTCTGCGCTCAAACATCTCATCGATACCTTCTTTGAGGGATCCGCGGGCAAGGCAGTGGCTGCCTTGCTTGGTAAAGAAGGCTTCAGGATCTCGGAAGAAGAACTGGAACGGATTTCCGAATTAATCGAGAAGGCAAAGAAAGAAGAGAAGGGCCAATGATCAAGGCTTCAATGGTGTTAACCACTGCCTTTTGCATAACCTGGCTCTTGAGAAGACGCGCTGCCGCAGAGCGTCATGCCGTGTGGGTAGCGGCGATTGGTTCGGCCGCGGTACTGCCGGCATTAATTGTTTTATTGCCAGCATGGCAGCCGGCCGTTGCGCAGCGAGTGGCGGCCGCGCTGCCGGCGCTCTCGAGAGCGGGCGCAAACTCGAAGCTACCGCGTCATGCCGATGTGACATTCCATGCGGACCGAATAGAACCCACACTGTTAGATCGCGTTTGGCCGATCGTGTGGTTTGCAGGTTCGATGACGGGCCTGCTTATTTTCGGAGCAGGCGTGATCCAACAGACACGGCTCGCTCGCCGGAGTTCTGCGCTATTGGACCCTGTACTGTCCGGAATCACAGCAGATCTTGTACGCGAAGCCGGATGCCGGCGAACGATTCGGTTGAGGCGAAGCCTCGATCAGCCCATGCCGATGACATGGGGGATTCTTCGGCCACAGATACTTTTTCCCAATTGTGTCAATGAATGGTCCGACGAACGGAAACGGGTAGTCATCGCACACGAACTCGCACACGTGCAGCGTTTCGACTGGTTCATCCAGAGTGTGGCCCAGATTGCATGTGCTCTTTATTGGTTTAATCCTCTATTTTGGATTGCGTGCAAACAGCTATACCGGGAAAGCGAACATGCTTGTGATGATGTGGTTATCAATCTGGGTGTAGATGCTCGGGTTTATGCTTCTCACCTTTTAGGCATCGCACGCGCTCTCCGGCATTCGCATTCCGGTGGTCTCTGGTCGGCCGCATTAGCAATGGCGCGCCCGTCCACACTGGAAAAGCGGTTTGCGGCTCTATTGAAGTCCCGGCTGAATCGCCGCGCCGCCACACGCAGGACCGTACTCGCCATAACGGCCGTGACGTTGTCGGTTGTGCTCCCGCTCGCGGCGATGCGGGTCTCTAGTTCTGCGGCGTTTACTAGCCCGGTTGATGGACAGTCCGCATCGCCTCAGCTGGACCATTACACAACTCCTCCTTTATATAGCGATGAAGCCCGGATGCACGGGATCGAAGGAATCGTAACAGTCGAAGTCCGCGTTGGTGTCGATGGCACGGTCACACGTCTGCAGGTTCTGAGAGGGCTCGGCCACGGTTTGGACGAGAACGCATTACTGGCTGTCCGGGATTGGAGGTTTATTCCAGCTAGGCGAAACGGAGTTCTAATCGAGGCTACGACTCAGATCGATGTTGAATTCAACTTGCGAAACGCAGAGCTGAACGAAGAGATCGCGAACGACATGGCAACACGGGTTGGACCAGGCGTGACTCCACCACAAGTCGTGCATCGGCTCGAACCGCAATATTCGCCAACAACAAAGCATCCCGCGGGCGCGGTCGTTCTTGATGCGGTGATCCTCGAAGACGGCACTCCTAAGATCATCCGGGTCATACGCTCGCTGGATTGGGAACTCGATGAGACCGCTATCAACGCACTAAAGCAATGGAGATTTAGTCCCGCGATGAAGGATGGCAGACCAGTGAAAGTGCGAATGAATATCGCGGTTAATTTTCAATCTGAATCAGGTTGAGGAGACTTCAATATGCTTATTCATCGCGCAGCAGATATTCCGTCGTCGGAAATGACTCCGGAGACTGTGTACCAGAACCGTCGTGAATTCATAAAAGTCGCTTCCGCGCTTCTCGTTCCTGCCGCAGTTACGATTCAGTCGAAACCGGGATCTTACGACACGAGCGAGAGGGTCACGCCTTATGCATATGCCACGACGTACAACAACTACTACGAATTCGGCACTGACCGAGGTGATCCGTCTAGAAATGCGGGGAACTTCAAAGTAAAGCCGTGGACGGTTTCGGTCGAAGGTTTGGTGAAGAAGGCCGCAACTTACGATCTGGACGATTTGATCAGAGGCTTGAGCATGGCAGACCGCACCTATCGGATGCGTTGCGTGGAACGCTGGTCCATGGTTATCCCATGGAGAGGTTTTCCTCTTGCGGATTTGATCAAACGCCTGGAGCCAAGCCCCTCCGCACGCTACGTCCAGTTCAAAACGATTCTGGCGAAGGACCAAATGCCTGGACAACGGTCCAGACTTTTCGGTGGCGGTCTTAATTGGCCTTACACCGAGGGACTTCGCATAGACGAGGCCATGCATCCACTGACCCTCATCGCTACTGGAATGTACGGAAAGCCCCTGCCGAACCAGAACGGCGCGCCCTTGAGACTCGTCGTCCCATGGAAATACGGTTTCAAAGGGATCAAAGCAATCGTCGCGATCCGGTTCATCGAGAAACAGCCCGTCAGTTCGTGGATGGAATCATGGCCGCAAGCCTATGGGTTCTATGCGAACGTCAATCCGTCGGTCGATCATCCGCGATGGAGCCAATCACGCGAGCAGCGTATTGGCGACACCCGAAACATTTTTTTCGGCGATGCGACGCGGCCTACGCTCATGTTCAACGGGTACGCGGACCAGGTGGCTCACATGTATGCTGGAATGGACCTTCGGAAGAATTATTGATTTGCCATCGAAGTCCCGCTGGACTCGATGGTGGATATTGAAGCCGATCGTATTTCTGGCCTGCCTTGTGCCGATGGCCTTGCTTACATGGGCAACCGCCAACGGTCAGTTGAGCGCAAATCCACTTGAAGACATCAGAGATACAACCGGAATCTGGACGCTGCGCTTCGTGATCTTCACGTTAACCATCACGCCGCTTCGGCAGATCACCGGATGGTACAGCCTTATACGTTTCCGCAGAATGCTCGGCGTGTCTGGTTGGACCAATTTTTCGCCATCTCAGAGATGGTTAACGATCTGGCGAAACGTCCCTTCATCATGGCAGGGTATGTGAGCTTCGTTCTGTTAATTCCCCTCGCGATCACCTCCACGAAAAAATGGATCGGGCGGCTTGGCGGAAAAAGATGGCAGATGCTCCACCGCTTGATCTACATCAGCGCGGCGGCCGGCGTGGTCCATTACTTCTGGCGGGTGAAACTGGATATTCAACGGCCTGTTGCTTATGGTAGCGTGGTTGCGCTGCTTCTCGCGTTCCGATGCCGTTCGCTGATTTCGAGGGTGCACCTGCGGCCTTGATGTCCTAAAGAGCCAACCAGCCGCCATCAATATCCAGCATGTGACCGGTCACGTAGGAAGCTGCATCCGAGGCGAGGTAGATGGCGGCGCCTGCAATCTCTGCGGGCGTGCCGAGACGTCCAAGGGGAACCCGCTGGATCAAGGCGTTGTGGCGTTTTGGGTTTTCACGCAAGCCTTTCGTCAAATCCGTCTCGATAAACCCGGGGGCGATCGCATTGACCAAAATGTGGTGTGGCGCCCATTCCACGGCCAGCACGCGTGTGAGTTGATTGATGGCGCCCTTCGCCGAGCAGTACGCGATCAGCCGGGGCAGAGCAATCGTTCCACCGATCGAACTCATGTTGATAATCCGGCCGGATTTTTGAGCGATCATTACGCGCCCGGCAGCCTGACAGCACAAAAAAACGCCTTTCAAGTTGACTCTCATGACCTCGTCCCACTCCGCTTCGGTCACCGTTTCGGCCGGTTTGTAGTACGGTGAGATGCCCGCATTGTTGACGAGGATATCGAGACGTCCAAATGCGGCAACCGTGGCCTCGATCAGACGCTCGACGTCTGCGGCCTTGCTGACGTCCGCGGGCAGCGCCAGGCTTTTGCCTCCAGCGGCAACGATCGCATCGGCGACACTCTGCGTTGTTTCCGGATTGAGGCCATTCACCGTCACCGCCGCGCCTGCGCCGGCGAAGCCTTCAGCAATGGCCCGGCCGATGCCTCGGCTGCTGCCAGTCACGACAGCCACTTTTCCCTCGAGCGAAAACTGACGAAGTCCGTTCATAGACATTTCGCACCGCGGAGCGGTGCGAGGAAATTAGCCAGGGTTACGCGTTTTTCGCGTACCCCTGGAATACGTCTCCAACTCTGGAATCCGCACCCTGAAAGGGTGTCGCGGACTCCTCGCACCCCTGCCGGGGTGCGCATTTCGTCGATTTCGTCATCCGGGAGTACGCGCACAAAAAACGTGAGCGTACTCTCGGCTAATTTCCTGAGACGGCTCGGCAGTGCTCAAATTTCGCTCATCCATCGAGCATACTTCTTGGCGCGTTCCTGATCGTACTCCCGCAGAATCGTGAGCTTCTCCGCTTCAAGCGATCCCTCGGCGTGAATGGCGAGCACGGCCTGGTACCCGCCGAAGTCACCGGTGGTGAGGTCGGAGATCAGATTGATCGTCCGCAATCGTTGCTCGCCCGCGACCTTTGCGGCACCCCCAAGATAATGATCAATGTACTTGGCGGTTTCCGGATTTCTCAAGTCTTCCTCGCCGGGTCCCGTGACCAACAAACCGCCGGTGAGGTCCTGCACGTGCATCAGGGCTTGGTGGTAATTGGAAGCGAAGTGGAGTTTGGCGATGTTGACTGCCGCAGTGTTCGGAACCACGATGCCGTCTTCGATCGTGCAGTGCATCGCGGCCATCTTCGTCAACATCCGCACGGTTTCGGCATAGCTGATCAACCATGTGAGTTTTTCGCGAACATGGCCGGCCCGCTCGATGCCGTTTTGCTCCGCGATCAAGAGAGCGCTGCCGACGAGCAGATCGAGCAGCGGCAGTTTGTACGAGATTGCCGTGAAGCGGTGAAATTCCACAAACGTCTTGGCCAACGCGCCGGCAAACTGCCACTCGCCATTCATGAACACGCGTTCGTTTGGAACGAAAACGTCATCGAAAATTGTTAGGGTCTCCATCATCTTGTGGCGGGAACTGATGGGATGAGTGAATGCGTTGTCGTGGCCTGCGCCATAAGGGCTGGCGATCTGTTTGAGACCGGGCGTGTTCAATGGAATACAAAACGCGACGGCGTAATCGGCATCGACTTGAGTCAAATTACGCGTCGGAATGACGAACAATTCATTCGCGTTCGGTGTGACGGACGTGTGAACCTTCGCGCCGCGGACAATGATCCCTCCGGGCCGCCGATCCACGACGCGGACATAATAATCCGGATGCTCCTGCTCGGCGGGCCCGCGGCTGCGGTCGCCTTTGACATCCGTCTGTGCAACGGCCATGGCCAAATCGTGGCTTCGGCAATGCTCATAGATCGCGCGCACGCGCGGGAAGTACGTGGTGCCTAATTTTCCGTCCATCTGCTTCGCCACCAAATGAAGCGCGAAGAGGCAATCCGTGCCGATCTCCTTGATCAAGACGACAAGCGTGCCGCCAAGCCGCGTCGAAGTCTCGATTAATTCGCTTCGCTTGAGAAGATCTTCGGTACTGGCAGGGATTTTGAAGTACCTGCTGTATTCCTGGCCCGTTGCGAGGTCCACATACACAGCAAGATCTCGATGCTCCGGCTGGTGAGCGATTTCGTAATCAATGGCAGCATGATTGACGGCGATGCCGATGACGGGATGCGTCGTAACGTCTTCCACGCGCTTCCCGCGGAAATACACCACGCGTCCATCACGCAAACTCGTTTTATACTGCTCGACCGTCCGCAGTCCCATGATTCCTCAACGTACTTCAAACTTCGAATAAGCGGAAGCCTTCCGCTTTGAAGTGCAGATCGAAGGCGAAAGCCATTGTCAGGTTCCGGCGCTTCATGATCAGAAAGCTAACCTGATCGACTAAACTCACCCCGCGTTTTGCGGATTTTCCCAATGCTGCCGTGCTCAAGTCGTGAATATGTTTGTCCACCCAGTCGATTTCGAATTGCCAGGAATCCTTGACGAGTTTCACGGCGGCGGAAAGGCCAAGTCGAGCTTGGATCAGCGTGATCGTCTCCAGTAGCACGTAATTGTGTGTGACTAATTGTTCGCCCCTATTCAGAATTTCCTGAAGACGTTTCACAGCGGCTTCATGATTCGTGTCGCGGGCGTCTGTCCAGGCGTAAATGGCCGACGTATCCAGAAAAATCATTTCTTGAGTTTCAGGATGGCCTCGGCCAAAGCTTTATCATGACGTTCGGATACCGGCGCAAGACGTCCCTGTTTCGACCGCCCGGCTCCCACAGAAGAAAACTGCTCCACGCGCGTAAATTTCTTTCTTGGACCGCCTTCTAATCCCTTGGCTACAAGTTCACGAACAATCGACGAAATGGACCGTTTCCCTTCGAAGGCGCGGCGCCTCAGTTTGTGGTAGGTATCTTCGTCAAACTGAATCAAAGTTCGTCTCATTGGTGCATGATATCATGATGCACAAATCGCGTAGCGGATGTGAGATTTGCGCGCACAAGAATAAGAATGCATTTTTGTGTTTTTTGTACTTTTTTGTGTCTAATGTTTAACGCGAATAATAAGGAAAGGAGGTGCGGCCGTGAATTTGAGACTAGCCGTCAGCTCAGCGATTCTTATGCTGAACGTGGCTGCCGTATCCGTGTTGGCGCATCATTCGGTGCAGGCGGAGTTCGATCTGGAGAAGCCCGTCACCGTAACGGGAAAGGTGACCAAGGTCGAGTGGATCAATCCTCATTCGTATTTGTACCTGGACGTGAACGACGACAGGGGCAACGCGAAACACTGGTCCTTCGAGATGGCCGGCCCGGGCGCGCTGCGGAGGGCGGGACTCAGCCGCGCCGATCGAGGCGGACTGAAGGCCGGAGACACGATCACCGTTAATGGAATCCTCGCTAAGGACGGCTCCGATTTCGGGCTCGTCAAGAACATCAAGCTTCCCGACGGGCGCGTCTTCACCATCTGGACCGACGATCCCAACGGGCGGTAATCAGCGGAGGTTGTGTATGAATGCTCGTCCAGGTCATTGCAGTTGCCTATCGGCAGTCATCCTGTGCCTGTTTTCCGTTTTTGCGGCTGGGCAAACAACCGTACCACGAACATCTGATGGACATCCAAACCTGACAGGCATGTGGAACGGCGGCCCTGCGCGCGGTCTCTCCAGCCGCAGTGATGACCCTTTCGGCGCTTATCTCGCGGCTCGAGACGGCACGCTTCTCAATTTCGAGCGCGACAACACGTTGATTCGAAGAATGGATCCGAACAAACCCCTCTACAAACCGGAGTTTTGGGAAAAGGTTCAGAAGTTGGATCAGGACGGAAACACGGCGGATCCTTCCTTTGGCTGCATGCCCGGCGGCGTGCCGCGCATGGGTCCGCCGCCGAAAATTGTCCAAACGTCCACGGAACTGCTCTTCTTTTATGTCAGTCCTCCAGCGCAGGGATGGGGTGATCAATACCGGATCATTTCGATCGACGGCCGCCGGCACACGCCGCTCGATCAACTGGACGGAACGTGGAAAGGCGAGTCGATCGGTCATTGGGAGGGAGACACCATGGTGATCGATACGATCGGGTTTAACGATGCCAGCTGGCTGGATATCGGCGGCTACTTCCACAGCGAGAACATGCACGTCATCGAACGGATCCGCCGCGAGGGTGACACGCTTATCTGGCAGGCAACCGTCGAAGATCCTGATGTGTTGATCAAGCCGTGGACCATGAATCCGCGCACCCTGAGACTCAATCCCGATCCAAAAGCTGTGCTCGAAGAATCACTGCCGTGTGTTGAGCGGGATTCGGCGCACCTCGTCAATAAGGAACATCACTAATATGGCAAAGGCAGCTTGGATTTGCGGTGTTTCTTTCTGCGTTTGTGTCTTCGTAATTCCTCCGGCAGCTGCGCAAGATGCGGCTGCTCAAATCAAAGCAGCCCAATACGCGTTGGGCATGATCCGTGGTCCGCAGCGCATCGACGCGATCAATACCATCGAGTACTGGGGCACGGGCCACGCGCAGCAGACACCCGCGATGGTAACCTACCACGTCAGCTTGAGCTATTTGACACCGGCGATGCGCGTAGACGTCAAACGCAGCAATCCCGACGTCCGGCAGATTCAAGTGGTGAATGGCAGCTTCGCCTGGAATGAATCTGTTCCCGGTGCGGGATTCATTCCGGGCACTACCGCAATGCCAGCGCCGGGAACCGTGAAGGACCGGCTTCTCCAGCTATGGAGCACACCGCATGGCGCGCTCAAGGCGGCTGAACGCGCTGGTTCAAATGCAAAGGTCAGGAATGAGAACGGGGCCACTGTCATCACTTTCCCGTTGGCGGGTGCGCTGAGTGGAACCACAATGAACGTGACGCTCAACAGCAAGAACCAGGTGGAGAAAGTTGAAACGCGTGCCGGTGATAACGTGACGGAAACAACATATTCCGACTACAAGGATCTGGGTGAAATCCAAAGCGACGTCCTGTTCCCTTCACACATCGTGCAAAGGCAGGGCGGGGTTTCCGTGCTGGATCTGACAATCAGTAAAACCGACACGAACAATCCATACGTCGTCTTTGCCGTGCCCGAGAACGTGGAGAAAGGGCGAGAAAACGAATGAGCTCCAGCGGACCGGGCTCAGTCCGCGTGCCGACGGGTTTGGCGCACAAATTCGTGCTCAAGCTTGAGACTGTCCACATCCGCGTGCTGGACCGTTTCGGCGAGCCGCACAAGAAGACAATCTGTGACCTGGACATCCCCGGTTTAGGGCGAAGGCAGACGCGCACGAACGATAAAGGTTGGCTGGAGGTTCGGTGCCCGCCGAGTACCGAGTACGTTGACCTGTCGCTGCAAGGTGAGACCGAAGGCGGAAAGCGTCGTGTGTTGCTGAGGCCTGCGTGGGAACATGAAAAGGGTACGAAGCAACGCCTCTCGAATCTGGGCTTCTTTGGAGGCAAGAACCAAGAAGAAGACGCCCGCTCCTTTCAGCGCGCCCATGGACGGGATGCCGCGGCTGAGGATCTGGATAAACACCTTGATCAAGTCGAATTCGATTACAAGACGGTAGACGATCCTCGCGAGCATGAGACTAGCACGCTGGACGTACCGATACACGATTTGGCCGAATTAGGTGAACGAACCTAAGTGAGATCCAATGGGTGACGGTGATAGCCGCTACGTATCCAAGCCGCCCGTGAAGGCGGATCTGAACGTGCTATGTGTAGATGGCACGCGCCCCACAGACAGCGCCGCGTTCTTCAACTATCTCGAGAGCGCCGGCAAGCGCATTAAGAATCGAGAGGATAGGGTCGTCATTCAAAATCTTCTGTCACTGATCGGCAGCGAGATGGGCGGCGCCATCAACGCGCCAACCCGAGCCGACGAGAAGGTCTTCCCGTTTGGCGCCGAACGTATGAAGACCTTGCCTATCAAGAAGACGAGCCTCCCCGGCAGTCGCCAGCGGATAGCCCACGTCCTCCTCCCGCAGGGCGAGGTGACGGGTAGCAAGACCGATTTCTCCGACCCCGCCTTGGGGTCCACGAAAGAAGAGCGAAGAACAGCGGCTGAGCTCAACAGTAAGCTGCTCATGAGGCTCTGCCTGGCTCCCGGTGTTTCGAACGCGGGGACCGCGTCCGCACAGTTCGACTTTGCCACTGGCGGAAACACAAGCACGGATATTCTTTACCTCAGCGGCCACGGGTCGATGGCCGGCGCCGTTTGTGGTGAAGCCGATGACTACATGAAGTACTTCGAGCTGCTCCTGCTGGTAACCGAGGAATTCCTAGGTCTCGCCGGCGCGAATCTGGTCCCGCCGATGTGGATGGTGACCGGTGCATGCTTCAGTATGCGGCCCGCCCATGCCGAGATCTGGCTGCGCTTCTTTGACAAGCAGCGCGTTCCCCTGCGCGGCATTCTCGGCTACCAGACCACTTCGCCACTGGCGGACGCCTCGGCAGAAATCAACCGGCGCTTCGCCAACGCGCTGGCAGACGGGATGACGTTCATTCAAGCCTGGCAGAAGGCAAACGGCAGCAACGATGCGTGGACGGCCCTGGCGTTCGAACACGCGACGAACGACACGCTCACCTCTCTACGGAATCTGAAACGCGTCACGGCCGGGTCCGATGTCCCGGCGCCGAAGGACCGGCAGCTGTTTTTTCACCAGCAAGGTTCACCCCCACACGCAGTTCGGATCGAGCCGCCTATCGCACTGCTGGAGGTGCACCATTGGGAGGGCGGAATGCTGTTGATGATGGATCCGGGTGTGCCACCGCAACCATTTGCGACGTGGAGCAAGAGGCTCATCACAAACCTCGACTTCACCGAAGAGAAGTTCAAAGCAGAAACGGAAAAAAGCGACGGCAAATATGTCAGCAACGACAGCTGGAAAGCCTGCTTTGGTGGAAAGCGACTGATCGATCTGGGAAGCAGCTGGGACCACCGATTTTGCGGACGTCACTTTTACGCAGTTGTGTTTTTTCCGCCTTTTACGGAGCCGTTCACAAACGGGTTTCAACCCGGAGACCATTTTGAACTCTCCGTGGTCCACGTTCGCCAGACATATCCGAAGGCGGTAAACCTTGTCTCGATATTCGAACTTCTGAGAATCAACGGCCAACCATACCGTGAGGTCAAACACGATATCCCCTCTCCCAGCGGCGCTCGCGATAAACAGTCGGGCCGAGTACGAAACCGAATCCGATTTGCGTGTCCGGTCGGCAACTCAGGATTCGAGCCGGCACGGATCGTCGTGCGCTACAAAAAGGAAGCCGCGGCTCAGCAGTATCTGTGGTTCTGGTTTGCAGTGAAGATCGAAAGAGCGGGGAAGACGATTTTCGAACACAACTTCGACAATTTCATCATGACGACAAGCCAGCATGGATGTGAGCCGCTGGATCCCCGCGATCCAACGCCCGAGGGTGATGACACCGACGTTTGGACCGCGCCAGTGCAAAAGGAACATCCGTAACAGAAAACCCACCTAGTTGATTGCTAC